>NZ_FYBO01000003.1:0-245333 GCF_900186135.1 Listeria sp. ILCC792 | reverse complement strand
ACTATTTCGCCGTTTCAACAGATTCTTACGTACAAGGAACGTTCACAGGAAGTGTGAAATATGTTTCCCTTGTTGTGAATGGCACAGAATACGTGAAAACCCCTGTAAAAGATGCGAACACGTGGAGCTATTACTCTAGAGGCAAGATTGCGATGGGTGATATGGTTTCTGTGAAAGGGTACAATGTCGCAGGCGTTGTAGTGGATGAAAAACAAGTCAATGTAATTCTTAACCCACCAGGCGATAGTACTATTACAGCAAATAATTTTGTCTTGTACCAAGATAAATATGTTACAGGAACGTATACAGGAAGCGTGAAATACATTGCGCTGAAAGTCAATGGCACAGTATTAAGTAAAATCCCAGTTTCAGGTGGCACTTACTCATACTATGCACGACCAAATATCACATCTGAAGAAGATGTAGTATCCATTATTGCGTATAATAGCGCAAGTGTCCAAGTAGCGGAAGCACCTGTCCGAGTGAGTGATTCTGAAACGACAAGTGCTATCACAGCGAATAATTATAGTATTGGTGATAGTTCAGTAATTGGAACATATTCTGGAGATGTGAAATACATTTCTGCGACAGTGAATGGTACAGAACTTTCTAAAATCCCAGTAGACGGCTCAGGCACATATAACTATTATATTCGCCGTTATATCACAAGCGATACAGATACTATTGTAATGAACGCCTACAATTCAAGAAATGAAATTGCGAAAACTACTACAGTAAGAATCAATCCAAGTGGTCCATCAGCGATTACTGCACAGACTTACAATCTTGGAGAGAGTTCAGTAGTTGGTACGTACTCTGGAGATGTGAAATACATTTCTGCGACAGTGAATGACACAGAACTTTCTAAAATCCCAGTAGACGGTTCAGGCACATATGATTATTATATTCGCCGTTATGTCACAAGTGATACAGATCGAATTGTAATGAATGCCTATAATTCAAGAAATGAAATTGCGAAAACTACTCCAGTAAACATCGGTCAAACTGGTCCATCAGCGATTACTGCACAGACTTACAACCTTGGTGATAGTTCAGTAGTCGGCACGTATTCTGGAAATGTGAAATATATTTCCGCAACCGTGAATGACACAGAACTATCTAGAATCCCAGTAGACGGTTCAGGCACATATGATTACTATATTCGCCGTTATGTCACAAGTGACCAGGATACTATCGTAATGAAAGGTTATACTGCAGGTGGAGATGTGGTGGCTTCTAATAGAGTGACGATCCCACCAACTGCTCCAGCAACGTTAACAACAGATGTCTTTACGATTGGAACTTCAAGTAATGTCACAGGAACATCAACAAATGGTGTGAAATATATTGCGCTTAAAGTTGAAGGTGTCGTTAAATCTAAAATTCCAGTAAATGCAGATGGTTCGTTTACGTATTATGCGAAAGCCTTACTGAAAACACCAGGTATGCAAGTTTCGATGATAGGTTATGGCGGAGCGAACAATATTCTTGTTGAAACACCAGTAACGGTTCGATAAATTACTGAATGTTTCTAAGCAAATTAAACAGCAAAGAACTTTTCAAAGAGTTCTTTGCTGTTTTTTTCTATTTGAACAACAAAAAGAGCAGCTTAACTTGAGCTGCTCTTTCAATCTGAATGTATAACTTTAATTTTCCCCAGAAATATGTTTTTTTGGCAAAATAAAATGGAGGAAAAAGCTGATAACAGCCAGTAAAAACATAGTCCAAAAGACGATATGAAGACCTTCATACAAAATCGAGCGAAGGGGATTGATTAGACTCTCGTCCACTTGACCAGCTGTTTTTGGACTAATCAACAGATTTAAATGTTTTCTGTCCACACCTGCCGTCGCATTTGCCGCAAACTGTGAGGCAAGAATCGAGTTGAAAATTGTACCAAAAATCGCAACACCAATCGTTTGACCCACTGTTCGGAATAAAGTGTTAGAAGCTGTGGCGATACCCGTCTGATAGCGAGGCACTGCGTCTTGGACGGTGACCATGGTCGTAGTGAAGATAATACCAAAACCTAAGCCCATTAAGGCGCTATTTAAATAAAAGTAGATATCTAACGTGCTCGCTGGGAAAATCGCTAGGATTAGTCCGCTCAAAACCGTGATGAAAATGCCAAGGCCAACTGTATGGCGATTGCCGATTTTCATTAGCAGTTTTCCGCCTACAAATGAACCGATGATCCAAGTAATCGAAAGTGGGGCAATCATGAGCCCCGCAATTGTCGCGCCGTGGCCAAGCATACCTTGCGCCCACATGGGAATGTAAACGTTTATACCAATCAAAAAGGCGCTAATGAAGAAGCCAATTAAATTTCCGATAAGCACGACCGGATTTTTAAACAGAACAAAAGGCATGATAGGGTCTTTCGCCCGTTTCTCGGCGTAGTAAAAGCAGATAAAGAGCACAACTGCTAGCCCAAGTAAAATTAAAACGAGTGGCTCGCCCCAGTTTAGCGTTTCTCCGGCGCGCTGTAAGGCGAATAAAAGTGCAAGCAGTGCTACCGTAAATAGCGATATACCAAGGAAATCGATGGGGAGGTTTTCGTTTGCAACATTTTCTTTTAAATAAAGCCAGACTAAGAAAATCGTCAAAATTCCAACAGGAACATTGATAAAGAAAATCCAGTGCCATGATAATTGATCCACTAAAAAACCACCCAGAAGTGGACCGAAAACGCCAGCGATTCCCCATGCGGAACCCATGAATCCGAGTATTCTGGCGCGCTTTTCAAAAGGATAAATGTCGGCGATAATTGTCATTGTTAGCGGTAAAATTCCGCCTGCGCCGATTCCTTGGATAGCACGGAAAATAATAAGTTGCTCCATATTTGTGGCAAATCCGCAAAGTGTGGAGCCCACTAAAAAAATGAGCGTTGCGATAATAAAGATCATTTTTCTTCCATATAAGTCCGATAATTTCCCGTAAATGGGAACTGTAACGGCGGAAGTTAGTAAATAAATTGAAAAAATCCAATTCATAAGTTCGATGCCGTCAAGTTGGCTGACGATTGTTGGAATGGCTGTGCTGACAATCGTTCCTTCAATGGCTGCCATAAAAGTTGCCACAAAAACGGCGACTGTGACGGCTTTCACTTTTGTTTCTTCCACAAGATTTACCTCCCTTTCGTGTCAAGCTGAATTATAGCATAATTAAACGGCTTTTTGTCAAAGAATTCATCATTTGTGCCTTTTTCTTTGGAAAGGATTATAATGAAGGAGAATAAAAGGAGGAATGGAATTGACTTACGAACCGAATACGACTGAAACGATGTTGAAAATTAAAGAACTAACTGAAATTGCAAGTCCAACTGGGAATACACGCGAAATTATTGCGAAAATTGCTGCAGACTTAGCGGAATTAGATGTGAGCACCCGCTTAAATCATAAAGGTGGTTTAATTGTGACACTGCCTGGTGAAAATACGGAAAAGCATCGAATGTTGACGGCACATGTAGATACACTTGGGGCGATGGTGAAAGAAATAAA
Source organism: Listeria sp. ILCC792 (assembly GCF_900186135.1). Taxonomy (NCBI): domain Bacteria; kingdom Bacillati; phylum Bacillota; class Bacilli; order Caryophanales; family Listeriaceae; genus Listeria; species Listeria sp. ILCC792. The sequence goes on along the minus strand of NZ_FYBO01000003.1, from coordinate 241,833 downwards.
GGCAGATGGCCGCTTGTCGCTCTCTTTAATTGGCGGTTTTCGTTTCAATGCGATTGAAGGGGAATATTGTACGATTGAAACCTCGGATGGAAAAAAATTTAGCGGAACCATTTTGATGCATCAAACTTCGGTACATGTCTATAAAGATGCTGGCACGGCGGAGCGAAATGAACGCAACATGGAAGTACGAATTGATGCGCGCGTCACGTCTAAGGAAGAGGTTCGCGAACTAGGCATTGAAGTGGGTGACTTTGTTTCGTTTGATTCGCGAACCGAAATTGTAAACGATGAATTTATTAAGTCGCGCCATTTGGACGATAAAGCAAGTGTTGGCATGCTGCTGCGCCTCATTGAACATATTCAAAAAACGGGGGTTAAACTGCCGTATATGACCCATATTTTAATTTCAAATAATGAAGAAATCGGGTATGGCGGTAATTCGAACATTCCGGCTGAGGTTGTAGAATATTTGGCGGTCGACATGGGGGCGATTGGTGACGGGCAGGCAACTGATGAGTACACGGTGTCGATTTGTGCGAAAGACGGTAGCGGGCCGTATCACTACGGTTTTCGAAAAAACTTGGTGGAGCTTGCGAAACAGCATGATATTTCATATAAAGCGGATATTTATCCGTATTACGCGTCGGATGCCAGTGCGGCGATTCACGCGGGGAACGACATCGTGCACGGCTTAATTGGGGCGGGGATTGACTCTAGCCACGCATACGAGCGGACGCACCGCGATTCGCTCTATCACACGGAAAAGCTGCTTTACCACTATCTTTTAAGTGAGATGGTCAAGTAAATTTGGAGGTGTAAAACGATGAACGTACACGATTTTACAGAAGTCGCGATGGACGGTCACAAAATTCCACTATCTGTTTATGAAGGAAAAACACTGTTAATTGTGAATACAGCCAGCAAATGTGGCTTGACACCGCAATTAGAGGGGCTGGAATCGCTATACAAAACGTATCAAAAGGACGGCTTGGAAATTTTAGGCTTTCCGTGCAATCAATTTTTGCGGCAGGATCCGGGTACGAATGAGGAAATCATGGAATTTTGCCAGTTAAATTACGGCGTGACATTTCAAATGTTTGAGAAAATTAAAGTCAAAGGTCGCGATGCCAATCCGCTTTACAAGTATCTCGTTGCTGAAACAGGCGGAAAGAAAATCGAATGGAATTTCGCAAAGTTCCTCATCGATGGCGATGGCAATATTATCGAACGCTTTTCTTCTAAAACAAAACCTGAAAACATCGAAGAAAATATTAAAGCGGCCCTTTTGAAATAAGGATTTAAAGAGGAATACGGCTAATTGATTTTAGTCGTATTTTTTTTTTGCCTCCTATGATATACTATAAAAATGTGAAGAAGTCGAGGAGGAAATGGAATCATGAGTCAGGGTTTACAAAAAGAAGTCGAAACGCGTAAAACATTTGCGATTATTTCCCATCCAGATGCGGGGAAAACAACGATTACCGAGCAGTTACTTCTTTTCGGTGGCGCGATTCGTTCAGCGGGTACTGTAAAAGGGAAAAAAACAGGGAAGTATGCGACGAGTGACTGGATGGAAATTGAAAAGCAACGTGGGATTTCCGTCACGAGTTCGGTCATGCAGTTTGATTATCAGGATTGCCGTATTAACATCTTGGATACACCCGGGCACTCTGATTTTAGTGAAGATACGTACCGGACGCTTATGGCGGTTGACGCGGCTGTCATGGTTGTCGATTCCGCAAAAGGGATTGAAGCTCAAACAATTAAACTATTTAAAGTTTGTCGGATGCGCGGTATTCCAATTTTTACGTTTATGAATAAGATGGACCGTGAAGGGAAAATGCCACTTGAACTTTTGTCGGAATTAGAAGAAGTGCTTGGCATTGAATCTTACCCGATGAACTGGCCGATTGGTATGGGGAAAGAACTCATGGGGCTTTATGATCGCTATCATCACGTTGTTGAGCGTTACCGGGCGGGGGAAGACGAAACTTTCTTGCCACTAAACGATGAAGGCGATTTGAAAGAAGCGCACGAGATTCAAAACTCAAGTTACTACACCCAAGCTTTGGAAGAAATTATGCTTTTAGATGAGGCAGGAAATGAATTTAGTCGCGAAAAAATTGCAAAAGGTGAACTGACGCCAGTTTTCTTCGGAAGTGCTTTAACGAACTTTGGGGTGGAAACGTTCTTAAAAACGTTTGTTGAATTTGCTCCGTCGCCAAGCGCTCACGAGACGAATGAAGGGGAAATTGCTGCCGAAGATAAGAGTTTCACAGGCTTTATCTTTAAAATTCAAGCGAATATGAATCCCGCTCACCGCGACCGCATTGCGTTTGTGCGAATTTGTTCAGGCGAATTCGAGCGTGGTATCGGTGTTACCTTAACGCGAACTGGCAAGCAAATGAAACTTGCAAACTCCACACAATTTATGGCCGATGACCGGGAAAATGTGTCGCGCGCTGTAGCTGGCGATATTATCGGTTTGTATGATACAGGAAATTATCAAATTGGCGATACGATTTCAAGCGGCAGCAAAACTATTGAGTTTCCAAAGTTACCGCAATTTACGCCGGAGTTATTTATGCGTGTTTCCGCGAAAAATGTTATGAAACAAAAACATTTCCATAAAGGTGTCGAACAGCTTGTTCAAGAAGGCGCCATTCAATTGTTTAAAACGTGGCGTATGGAAGATTATATTATTGGCGCCGTTGGTCAACTTCAATTTGAAGTGTTCGAACATCGGATGCGTAATGAATATAACTCGGAAATTATTATGGAGCCAATTGGGAAGAAAATCGCCCGTTGGATTCGCGAGGAAGATGTGGATGAGAAACTTTCAACTGCGCGTAGTATGCTCGTGAAAGACCGTTTTGATGCGCCGCTGTTCCTTTTCGAAAATGAATTTGCGATCAATTGGTTTAAGGATAAAAATCCCGATATCGAACTCACATCATTACTTTAAAAAAATAGATTGACTTTATTTTTACAAACATGGTATAGTCAATTAGTAGAGTTCAATTATATATCTTTTTGACAATAGTCAAAGGGGAGTAGCACTGGTTTTCGGACCGGGATAAAATCGTCATTACATGGACAAGCGTCCATCGGTTTTATTAACATGTCACATGTCAGCGAGACCTTTGCCCGTAACGGGTGAGGTCTCGTTTTTTATTTACTCGGCCTTGTCAAAAGAACAAAATCAAAGGAGGAATTTTAGTGGACACTGCAATGCTTTTAGAATATGGCTGGGTACTACTCGTCCTAATCGGACTTGAAGGGATTTTAGCCGCAGACAATGCGGTCGTGATGGCAGTTATGGTCAAACATTTACCAGAAAAACAACAGAAAAGGGCGCTTTTTTACGGTCTAATGGGCGCATTCGTCTTTCGTTTTGCCGCTCTCTTCTTAATTTCCTTCCTCGCAAATGTTTGGCAGGTGCAGGCGCTTGGAGCCGCATATCTCTTGTACATTGCAATTAGCCACATTGTGAAGCATCTAAGAGGAAGCGATCATAATGAAAAAGAAGCGAAAAAGTCAGGTTCAGGTTTCTGGATGACGGTGCTTAAAGTCGAGGTTGCAGATATTGCGTTTGCGATTGACTCCATGCTTGCTGCTGTAGCGCTTGCAATCACACTTCCTAAAACGGGTTGGGGACAAATTGGGGGTATTGACACAGGGCAGTTTGCCGTGATGTTCCTCGGCGGTTTAGTCGGCCTTATCATCATTCGTTTTGCCGCAACACAATTTGTGAAGCTACTCAAAAATTATCCATCTCTTGAAACAGCTGCCTTCCTAATAGTGGGCTGGGTAGGCGTAAAATTAGTCGTTTATACATTAGCGCATCCAAGCCTAGGCATTATCCCACATGAGTTCCCTGAATCGACTACTTGGAAACTAATTTTCTGGGGCGTGATGATTTTAATTATTATCTGGGGTTGGCTCATTTCAATTAAACAAAAGAAAAAAACGCAATCAGAACAATAAAACGCTTAACAATTTTTGAATAAGGGTATAAAATGAGAAGGTATGTACGTTTCATGTGCAGCCTTCTTATCTGTACATAGAAAAAAATGGGGTGAAGGAATGGATGTTTCAATATTAGCAGAGTACGTATGGGTCTTCTTCGTACTCGTCGCACTGGAAGGAATACTTTCCGCAGATAATGCTGTTGTTATGGCGGTTATCGTTCAAAAATTACCGCACGAAAAACAGCGGAAAGCCCTGTTTTACGGCTTAGTCGGTGCCTTTGTTTTCCGTTTTATTGCGCTTTTCTTAATTTCTTTCTTGGTTAAAATATGGGAAATACAAGCTATTGGCGCCATTTATTTATTATACTTAGCAATTAAACATATGATAGACTTAAAACGCGGTAAAGATGGCAAAAAGAAAACAAAAGAGGAAGACAAGGATAAGCCTGTGTCATTTTGGGGTATCGTGATGCGCGTTGAATTAACCGACATCGCTTTTGCGCTCGATTCGATGCTTGCTGCGGCCGCGCTTGCGATGACATTGCCTGATTTAGGCGATTTCACTATTGGTGGTATGAACGGCGGGCAATTCATCGTGATGTTCCTCGGCGGACTCGCTGGCTTAATCGTCATTCGTTTTGCGGCAACACAAGTTGTCAAATTACTAGAACGCTATCCAACGCTTGAAACGGCTGCTTTTCTAATCGTAGGTTGGGTGGGTGTTAAACTAGGTGTGTATACACTCGCGCACCCTTCAGTTGGTATTTTACCAGAGGATTTCCCAGATTCAACTGCATGGAAGCTGACATTTTGGTCGGTTATGCTAATAATTGGTATAGGTGGTTATATCATTGCTAGAAAAAAAGAAAAACAACAAAAGAAAACTCTATCTTGAAAACCGAACAATCAAAAATAAAATAAGAATTATCTTATCGCGCATGACGCCCGTTCAAATTATTATCACGTACTATTTTTTCGCGGTGACGATTTCAACGATTCTTCTCAGTCTCCCTTTTACTCAAAAACCGGGTGTGCATGTGTCTTTTCTCGACACGCTTTTTCTTGCGGCCAGCTCGGTTAGTGTGACGGGGCTCGCGACAGTCGATGTCGGCGCTTCTTACAGCACGGCAGGGATTTGGGTGCTCATGGGAATCTTCCAACTCGGCGGGCTCGGCGTGATGATGCTCAGCACTTTTTTCTACTTGATTTTGCGGCGGAAAATCGGGCTTAAGCAGCGGCAACTCATTATGACGGATACGAACCAATATACGATGAGTGGTATGGTTCGGATGTTGCGTGAAATTTTATTTCTCATCTTTGGGATTGAAATTATCGGTGCCGTCATTTTAGGGCTCTATTTCATCCCGTTTTTCCCAACAATTGGGGAGGCGCTGTTCCAAGGGATTTACAATTCGGTGTCGCTCGTGACAAACGCAGGTGTCGATATAACGGGGTCTTCTTTAATTCCGTTTGTGAATGATTATTTCGTGCAGTTTATCGCCATTTTGCTTATTGTCGCAGGAGGAATTGGTTTCCCTGTTCTGCTTGAAACGCGACGCTTTTTATTCGAAAAAAATACGCTCTATCCGTTTCGCTTCTCGCTGTTTGTGAAGGTTACGACGCTCACGTATTTGGTGCTTTTAATTGGTGGTGGGCTACTTATTTGGGGCATGGAAGCGGGGCATTTATTTAAAAATGCTAGCCTGAGTGAGGGCTTCTTTAATTCAATGTTCTTGTCGGCAACCTCTCGAAGTGCTGGACTACAAACGATTGATAGCGGCGCATTTACGGCTCCAACATTGCTATTTGTTTCGTTCTTAATGTTCATCGGGGCATCGCCGAGTTCTGTTGGTGGCGGTATTCGAACGACAACGTTTGCGGTGACGATTTTGTTCCTTTATTCGGTCATTCGTGGACGCAATCACATTTATATTTTTGGACGCGAATTGCATCAGGAAGATGTTAGAAAATCGCTTGCTGTCATTATTTTTGCGACGATTTTATGTTTAACGGCCGTCATTGTGCTGGCGCAGACGGAAAGAGCCACGCTTATTGAAATTATTTTTGAAGTTTTTTCGGCATTTGGAACGTGCGGACTTTCGCTAGGTTTAACGCCGAATTTAAGTGTCGCTGGGAAAATCATTATTATTATTCTCATGTTCATTGGCCGCGTTGGGATTATGTATTCCATGCTTAGCTTGCGGAAAAAAAGCGAACCGAAAAATGCGATTCGCTTGCCGAAAGAGAAAATTATTACAGGTTAATTTTAAAAAGCCGTTTTGCTCACTGCAAAACGGCTTTTTTAGGTTGGTTTTGGTCGGTACGTGCTTACTTCGGTTGTGCGGCTAATTTTTTCGTAAAACAATCGCTTGTCTCGCGCAAAAAAGTTAGCGCTAATATGAATGGCAAATAGAAGGGCGGTTGCGGCGGAAATGGCGAATAAAACGAGCGTGAGTTGTGGTGTGGTGATTTTCGGAATTTGCTCGTTAAGTGGAATGATAATAAGACCACCGACTAAATAATAGAGCAGACCGTATCTAACGAGAAGATGCTTCAATTTAACGCGACTTTCGCCAATGCGTACAATGCGAATATACACAATCCATTTTCCAATGGTCAAGCCGTTTGTCAAACTTGGCAGGACAATGAAATAAAGGAAAATAAGAAGGATTTGCCAAATGATTTTTTTGTAGTAGTCGGAGCCAGATGAGCTGATTTCAGAAAAAGGTAACAGGTGTAGCCAGGTTAAGAGTCCTGTCATGACATTCAAAAGGAACCAGTCAATAAAGGTAGCCAAAAACCGTCTAACGAAACTGACGCGCGTGCTACGCGCACTACTCGTTTGGTCCATTTTTTCCCGCGAAGGTAAAAAGAACGTAAACAGCGGGGCGAGCGCATAGCCGATGAGTCCGCCGACTGTATTTAAGATAAGATCGTCCACGTCAAACAAGCGGTAAGTGTGGGGGTAAAGGAAAAAGAGTCCGGTCAATTGAGTGAGCTCAAAAAAGAAGGAGAGCAGAAACGAGATGAGTGTCGTTTTACCAATTGAAAGCCGAAAATAATAGCGTAAATATACACCAAGTGGTAGAAGTAGGAAAATGTTAAATAATGGCTGAATAAACACATCCTGAGTGAGCGCCGGCAAATAGGTGGACGGGTCGGTGATGACGAGCACCGTTTGGTTGATGAAATCAGCAATGAAGTGAAAAGGAATGAGCTGTGGTGCAGGCGCGTTTGAATTTGCTACATCAGCCATGTCGGGCAGTGGCAAGATGGTCATAAAAAAAGCCGCCATTAAATAGAAAATGAGCGTAAATAAGACAAAGACACGCATGAAAGTGATGCTGCCGAATTTGCGATAAGAATAAATGGCAAACGGTATGGTTAATAGAATGCTTAAAAATGGAAAGAGTATAAGTGCGATTTTAACTGGAAATAAATAGGTCATGTTGGTTCCCCTTTAAGAAATGTTAAAACAGGCGGATGACAAACGGCAATTCGTCGTTTATCATCCGCCTGAATATTAGTTGTTATTTGGCGTTCCAAGATTTTGGCACAGGGCGTCTGAACATACCCATGAGTCCCGTTAACATGAGTAAAATACCAGATACTACCCAAGATGTTCCGATGACGAAAAATAAAGCTAACCCAATTAGGAAAATAATAACGCCCCAGCTTCTAGGAGCTTTACCGATAAATAATGTTCCAATAAGTGCGATAGCGGAAGCAATTAAAGTAATCCAGCCAAGTTGTGTGACGCTATCCCCAAGTCTGCCAGATAAATACGTAAATGTTTGAATATAAGCTGTAATTTCTTCCCCATAATTGATAATCCAAATGCCGACCCCTAATCCGATAATTGATCCAATAAGACCAAGAATAACTTCAGGTTTGCGATTTGCCATGTCTATTCCTCCTTAGACGTTCCAATTGTTAATACCCCTCACTAGGCAATATTTTTTCTTTTAATCTAAAAAAAGCGGTTTTGAGTCGACTCATTCGAAGTTCAATAATTGGTTGAACGAACGTGGTGACAATGTTGCTCGATAGAATAACAGTTAAGCCGAATGAGATGGCCAACAAGAGGACAAATGTTTTTGACGTGTAATTAAAGTCTGACAAGCTTCCTTCCCGAAACATTTTAATAAAGAAGCCGTGCAGAAGGTACACGTATAAAGTATTTTTACCCCATTTTGTAAAGAATAATCGCTTTTTCGGAACAAAAGTAAGGAATGCAGCAATGGAAAGGAAACTAATGCCATAAATCACGCATCTGATGAGGAGCCCAAACGTTTTGACGTCAACGAAACTGGCGTAAGGTTTGGAGCCTAAAAACCAGTTTTCATTTAAATCTGGGTTAAAAATAATGAACGTAATAATGGCAAGCATAATAAAACTGCCGGCAATGCGCGCTGAACGCGTTTGTAATTTCTTAAAATGTTCTTTTTGCATGAAGAAGCCGATTAAAAAGAACGGAAAGAATACAAATGTGCGAGATAAGCTTAAATAGCCATCAATCATGTCAAAATAACCAGCGATAAGACCAATTAAAATGGCGAGTGAGATGCTTACGCTCGGTTTTAATTTTGTGAAGCCATATAAGAATATATTCCAAAAAAATAAACTAAGTAGGAACCAAAGTGACCATTCAGGGTCAAGTAAGGTAAGTGAAATACTGTCTTGACCGAGTAAGTAATAATAGAAAATCGAATAAATAAGTTGAAAGAAGACATAGGGTAAAATTAACTTTTTCATCGTTTTCATGAAATATCCAGGCTTTTTAAAGCCTTTTGCAAAATACCCCGATATTAAAATAAATGCCGGCATATGAAAAGTGTAAATAAAGATGTATAATACACGTACACTCGCATATTCAGCAACAAAAGTTTGTAAGAGGTGACCAAAAACAACAAGAAAAATTAAAATAAATTTTGCGTTGTCGAAATAGTGATCCCGTGGTTTACTTTGTTTTATCGTATCCATAAATTTCACCACACGGTCCTTTCTACATAAAAAGTCTATAGTTATTTTCCCATACCGCTGTAACAATAAACTGACAAAATACTAACAAATTATTGTTTTGCTATTACAAAGGAGGGCTAATTTATGGAAAAGAGAATTTTTGAGTCGCCAATTGGATTACTGTACTTAACCGTTGAAAATAGCCATGTTATCAAGATTTCTTACGACGATAAAGTCCAAAATGAAAGTGGAACGGCAGAAGAAAATCGCGTTATGAATGAGCTCGTAACAGAGCTTACGGACTATTTTTCAGGAAAGTTACAACGATTTCAAGTTAACTTTAAATTGAGTGGCACGGCGTTTGAACAGGCTGTTTACGAGGCGCTCACTGAAATTTCGTATGGTGACTTTTGGTCATACAAACAGGTGGCGAGTCATATTCAAAATGCCTCTTCAGTGCGAGCAGTTGGACAAGCAAACCGAAAAAATCCGCTGCCGATTATCATTCCGTGCCACCGTGTCGTGCAAGAAGGCGGGCAACTTGGTGGCTATAATGGTGCGGATTATGCGAAGAAAATTTGGTTGTTAGAATTTGAAATGAACCATAAAACTGATTTTTGGTCATAAAAAAAGGAAATCCTCCAAAAAAGGATTTCCTTTTTAAATTAAGCCGTTACTTTTGTGCCGATTGTGATGGCTCCATTTTCATCAAGTTGGGCAATAAGTTCAGTCACATCAGGTTGTTCGATGAGCACATCGGCAATAGCATCTTCCAAGTGTTCTTGAATGGTTCTTCTTAGCGGACGAGCGCCAAATTTTGCATCATAGCCGAGGTCGATTAATTTTGCTTTCACATCGTCAGGTACGCTAATTTCCATGTTTTGTGTTTGCAGCATGTCATTTAAATCTTGTAGCATAAGGCTGACAATTTGCATTAAGTCCTCTTTTTCAAGGCTATTAAATTCGATAACGCTATCTAGACGGTTTAGGAATTCAGGTTTGAAGTAATAGCCAAGACGATCTAGGAGGTCGCTACCTTTTTCGAGTTTATCATTGGTATGGTTAAAACCAACTGCGGCTTCTTTTGTGCCGCTTCCCGCATTACTCGTCATGATGATGACTGTGTCTTTAAAGCTAACTGTTCTTCCTTGAGAGTCCGTCAAACGGCCATCTTCCAAAATTTGGAGGAACATATGCTGAACATCAGGGTGCGCTTTTTCCATTTCATCAAGAAGTAAAATGCTATACGGATTGCGGCGAATTTTCTCAGTAAGCTGACCAGCTTCCTCGTGACCAACATAGCCTGGAGGCGAGCCGATAAGTTTTGAAACGCTGTGTTTTTCCATGAACTCAGACATATCAAGGCGAATCATCGCATCTTCTGAACCGAAAAGTTCATTCGCGAGTGTGCGACCAAGTTCTGTTTTACCGACCCCAGTTGGGCCGACAAAGAGGAAGGAGCCAATTGGGCGATTTTTTTGCTTCAACCCAACCCGACCACGCCGGATTGCTTTCGTAATTTTTTTCACCGCATCTTTTTGACCGATTACTTTTTTGTTTAAATGAGCTTCCAAGTCTTTCAACTTCGATTGCTCGTCTTGTTCGAGACGGCCAACTGGAATACCTGTTTTTTCTTCGATGAGCGCCTGAATATCCGACGCCTGAATTACAGGACGTTCCGAAATACCCACTCGCATTTTATTTTCCGACAACCGCGAAATTTCATCGCGAATTTGAGCTGCTTCTTCATAATCTTCTTTTTGCAGTGCCGCATCTTTTTTTGCTTCAAGTCGATTAAGTCGCTCTGTTGCCGTTTTTTCGTCCAATTTTTCAATTGTTAAATTGTATTTTGAACCGACTTCATCCATTAAGTCGATGGCTTTATCCGGCAAATGCCGGTCCTGAATATAGCGCGCGCTAAGCGTTACTGCCGCTTCTAAGCTTTCCTTCGAATAAACGACCTCATGGAAGTTCTCGTAGTTTTCCTTCAAGCCTTCCAAAATCGTGAGCGTTGCGCTTGTACTCGGCTCATCTACTATCACAGGTTGGAATCTACGTTCAAGCGCCGCATCTTTTTCGATTTTGCGATATTCGTTTAGCGTTGTCGCGCCAATCATTTGAAGCTCACCGCGAGCAAGGGCTGGTTTTAAAATGTTTCCAGCGTCCATCGAGCCTTCCGCAGAGCCCGCGCCAACAATCGTGTGCACCTCGTCAATAAATAAAATGGTGTTCGTGCGTGCAGAAAGTTCCGCGATAAGCTGCTTCATGCGCTCTTCAAACTGCCCGCGAATCCCCGTACCAGAAACGAGCGAAGCCACATCAAGTAAAATCACTTCTTTGTCTAAAAGTTTGTTAGGGACAGCACCTGCCGCTATCGCTCTTGCCAGTCCTTCAACAACAGCCGTTTTACCGACCCCAGGTTCCCCAATTAAAACGGGATTATTTTTATTGCGGCGATTTAAAATTTCAATTGTCCGTTTGATTTCGTCATCGCGACCAATCACCGGATCTAATTTGCCATCTTTCGCCATTTGTGAAAGATTCGTTCCAAATTCATCAAGCAAGCCTGATCCGCCCTGCCTAGTTTCCGTTTGAACTTGGCTTCCTCTTTGGGCTGTCGCCCCGTTTTGATTCATATTCCCGCTAATTTGACGGAAAAAATCATCAAGCGGAGAAGCTCCGTTTTGCATGAAGTTTGCTTGATTATTTTTAAGTGACGCGTAACAAGATTCGCATAGTGGCATCTCCACGCGCTTTCCATTTACATTCATATAAAGTTGAATTCGTGCATCATTTTGATTACAGTTTTGACATAACATAAATTGATTTCCTCCTTTTAACAATAAGAATCAATTTCAGGTCAACTGACTTTGACTATATTTGACCTTATGTTCATAGTATACACTGACCATTTCTGACTTTCAAGCATTTTGCTCGTATTTTTTGTAACTAACAAACAAAAATTTAGCGTTTAGTCAAAAATAAAAAGCACCCCAAAAGGATGCTTAATAGATTGGCAACGCAGAAAGTAATAAAAATGCAAATAGGAGATGTGACATATATAACATAAGTAAGCTGGGTCGCCAAATGTACAAGGCACCCCAGAAGAGGGAGGCTACGAAAATGGCAATGACCATGGCAATATTACCACTTGCGACGACGAACAAGGCTGATAAAATCGATGAAACGAGTAAGGCGAACCAATTCGCATATGAATCCAGCAATCTTTTTAAAACGAAACCGCGCCAAAAAATTTCTTCACCAGGGACAATGGCGATGACAAGTAAGATCCACACTAACCAGTTATCTGTTGCGTATTTATTAAACGCGCTATGTACGGCTGAATTTAAACCAAAGGGTAAGAATTTAAAAATAAATGCGCCTATATAAAAAATAATATATAAAATGATAGCTGAAAAAATAGCTGGTAAAATACCTTTGAATATGGAAAATTTCTTTCTTAAATCAACATTGAAAATACAAAAACTGAGTAAAAATAACATGCTTGCTCCGTACATATACCAGAAACTTTTTGAAAATTGATACGTGATGAAAATCAGGATGGCTGCTAGTAGAAGCCCGGTAATTAGCTTGAAATCTATTCTGTTGCTCCTCAATACAAAAACACCTCTTAAAAATTCTTCTTTATACCATACTTTAATCGAAAATGGTTAATTTCGCAACAAAACATATTTTAAACGGCTTTTGTCGGCGAATTTTGTTATAATGAAACAAAGATTTTGTTTTTTAGCAATAGAGGAGTGTTGATGTGTTAGAAAAAAACTATAAATTTCTATTGTGGCTATATATTTTCTGGTTTCTAGGAAGCATTTTATTAATTTCAATCGGTGTCCTACCATCAAAAATAACGGGTGTGCATTCCATCTTTCTTATATTTACTGGGATTTTTGCTATGGTGTTTTTCATCGTTCAGTACGGGAAAGGGCTTGGGACAGCTATTACCATTTTAATTTTTGCGGTTACAACTTGTATTGAATGGATGCAATTGAGTTTTGCGGATGATATGTATACGTTTAATTATGGTTTTATGATAAAAGGAATTCCAGTTACATTTGGCTTTATTTGGATAGGGTTAATCGCGGGGACGCACGTTATCGCACGCGAAATTACGCTGAAAGTAAATATTGATTGGCTTCGCGGCGGGATGTACGCGGTTATTGCGGCGACGATGGTGATGGTTTTTGAAGTGCTTGTTGAGCCGATTTCCACACAAGTTAAACAATTGCCTTTTCTCGGAAATGGTTTAACGATTTTACAATTTTCGGATATCACGGATTGGTTTTTGCTAGGATTAATTCTCCATTTGATGATTTACTTTATTTTAAGTTTGACAAATCGTTGGGAGAATTTGAAATATCCCGATTTAAAATCTGAAATTGTTGTGGTCTATTGGATTATTTTAGCTTTCTTCATTTTTTTATCACTATATGCAGATCTTTGGGCAACAATAGTAGTAGGGCTAATTGCAAATGTGATTTTTACAATTTGTTATTACTTAAGCTTGGAAACAAAACCAGATTTCACATCAAAAAAAACGAAAACGTGATAACATCATGTTTTCGTTTTTTTGATTTGTTCGGCAACAAAATTGGCGCTTTCAATAATATAGGGTAAGGTTGTTCCCGGATGGGCGCTTGTGCCAACGACAAATAAATTAGGAAATTTTTTCTGCAAGCGATGCACAGGGTGCCCCGTACCAGTTTGTTTGATGCTCCGAACTAAGCCGTGAATGGCCCCTTGGTAAAGATGAAAATCGTTTTCCCATTCTTTCGGCGTAAGCACCTTTTTTTCGACAATATGTTCTTCTAAATCGGGAATATGAAGCCGTTCTTTAACAACTGAGAGCACTTTTTGTTCGAAAGCTTGGCGTTCTTTGTCCCAATTGATTTGGCTTTCATTATTTGGAACGAGAACCATAATCCGGAGTGCCGTATGACCAATTGGTGCCATTGTTGTATCGGAAACGGAAGGGTTCACGACGTAGACGGTAAAATCCTCTGGTAAAGTTTTCAAATGAATTAATTCATCTTCATATTGCTTGTAGTTTTCAGGGAAAATAACGGACTGATGTTCCAAAGGGAAAGTTTTATTAAGTCCCAAGTAGATCATAAATGCGCTTGTAGAAAATTTCTTTTTCGTCAAGTTTTTAGGTGGCGGCGTGTCATGCATGAGTTCGGTCATCGTATAGGCATAGTCGGTATTAATGATATATTTATCCGCCTGAATGTGTTCACCGCTTTTAAGTGTAAAGCCATCAATTTGTTTGTTGTGGAATGAAAAATGTTCGACTTCCGCATTTAAATGAATGCGACCACCATTTTCGAGAATGACGTCTGAAATGGCTTTGAAAAGCTGGCTATGCCCACCAATTGGGTGATACAGGCCGTAATAAAATTCGGAAAATGGAATGATGCTATACATGCCTGGTGTTGTAGACGGGCTCATGCCCATGTTGCGAACTTGGAAGGAGAAGGCTAGTCGCAAATTTTCATCGGTGAAAAAACGCGAAGTCTCATCTGCCAAATTGCGACCTAAGGAAAGGCTTGGAAGTGCGCGCAGCATGGTAGGTTTGAAATAGTCCCAAAGTGAAGAAAGGCTCGACATCATTAGCGGTGCGAGGTAGAGTGACTTCTTCGCATTTTCATTCATGTAGCGTAAATAGTTTTTCTCATTATTAGGGAAGTGTTCGTTCAGTTCTCTGATGGTTTGAAGTTGGTCGTGATAGGGTGAAAATGTTTGCCCATTATTGAAGAAAAGCTTGTACATAGGTTCTACGGGGACAAGTGTGACGTAATCTTCTAAATTGCGATTTGATTCCATGAAAAGAGCAGTTAAGGTGTGTGGCATTGTAATGGAAGAAGGGCCAATGTCAAATTTATAATCGCCTAGCGTAAGCCGACTGGTACGCCCACCAATAAAAGCGTTTTTTTCATAAATATCGACTTCGTAGCCAGCTGAAGAAAGGCGCATGCCAGCAGCTAACCCACCTGGTCCAGCACCTATGATGGCAATTTTTTCTTTTTTCACAATTTGTTCAGCTCCCATTTTATTTTTGGCATTAAAAAAGCGCCAACCGATAATGCGGTTTTAATGCGCCATTTTTTAATCTTCTTTAGACGAGTGAATAATTTTGTAATTTTTATGATTGACAACGGTTTTTTCTTCGATGCCGAGATCGTTAAAATTTTCCATATAGGTTAAATCAACAATAACCGAGTTTTCATTAATTTTCTCTACAATTCCTGTGAGTCCATCTTTAAATTCAATAATATCGCCAACATTTGCTTTAGCCATTTATTATCACTCCCATATATTTGAGGTGGAAACAAGTTCTTTCACTTATTAAATTAACTCCTAGTTTGCACTAAATTCACAATAATTGCAAATAATACGGTTTCACTGGGGATTCTCAAGAAAATGATTGTTAAAAAAATATCGATATTAGCTATAAAATGTGTTTTATTAAACTGTAATTGCCCGGTGGAACTACTGGAAAATTGCGTTTCGAAAGGAATTCAGCTAAAATAAAAGGGTAGCGATTTTTTTACGCCAAAAATATCAAGAAATGGTTGTAACCGATGCAAAAACATGGTACTCTTTTTAATTGAGGGATAGCCTTTTTTGCTGAGAAATCATTTTGGTGAAAAAGGTCACAATAAATTTCTTTACAAAGGAGAATGTAATTATGGAACAAGCAAGTTTTGTAGTAATCGATGAAACAGGAATTCACGCACGTCCAGCGACTTTGTTGGTGCAAGCTGCAAGCAAATACAGCTCTGATATTCAAATTGAATATACAGGCAAAAAAGTAAACCTTAAATCTATCATGGGTGTTATGTCTTTAGGTATCGGTAAAGGTGCTGACATTACGATTCATGCTGAAGGTAGCGACGAAAAAGAAGCTATTGAAGGTTTAACTGAGGTACTTAAGAAAGAAGGCTTGGCTGAATAATGGTAAAAGAGTTGAAAGGGATCGCAGCATCTGATGGGATTGCCATTGCGAAAGCTTATCTGCTCGTTGAACCGGATCTTTCTTTTGGAAAATCTGAAGTGGCTGACGCAGAAAGCGAAGTAAAACGTTTTCAAAGCGCGGTAGATGTTTCTAAATCTGAACTGACTAAAATTCGTGAGCAAGCGGCGAAAAGCTTAGGTGAAGATAAAGCACAAATTTTTGATGCACATCTACTTGTTCTTAATGACCCAGAACTTGTTGGGCCAATTGAAGAAAGTATTAAATCAACAAAGACAAATGCTGAGGCTGCTCTTCAGGAAACTACGGACATGTTCATTTCGATGTTTGAATCCATGGATAATGAATATATGCGTGAACGTGCGGCAGATATTCGTGACGTTAGAAAACGCGTCCTGTCACACTTACTTGGCGTGACGATTCCGAACCCAGCTTTAATCGATGAAGAAGTGGTTGTTGTGGCAAGTGATTTAACACCTTCTGATACGGCTCAATTAGACCGTAACTTTGTTAAAGGCTTTGTCACTGACATTGGTGGTCGTACTTCTCACTCTGCGATTATGGCGCGTTCTCTTGAAATTCCAGCTGTTGTTGGAACGAAAGAGGTAACCGCTGATACAGCAGAAGGTGAATTAATCATCATTGATGGTTTAGAAGGAAATGTGATTGTCAATCCAACTGAAGAACAAGTGGCTCATTATAAAAAAGTTCAATCTGACTTTGCGGCTCAAAAAGCAGAGTGGGAAAAACTTAAAAATGAGGAAACTGTTTCTAAAGATGGTAAACACGTTGAACTAGCTGCTAATATCGGAACACCTAACGATTTAGAAGGTGTTGTAGCGAACGGCGGCGAAGCGATAGGCTTATACCGTACTGAATTTCTTTATATGGGGCGTGACAACTTCCCAACTGAGGAAGAACAATACGAAGCGTATAAAGCGGTTCTTGAAGGTATGGAAGGGAAATCTGTTGTTGTTCGTACACTCGACATCGGCGGAGATAAAACACTTCCGTATTTAGAATTACCTGAAGAGATGAACCCATTCTTAGGTTTCCGTGCAATTCGTCTTTGCTTTGCAAATGAAGACTTGTTCCGTACGCAACTTCGCGCATTACTTCGTGCAAGTGTACACGGTAAACTGAAAATCATGTTCCCAATGATTGCAACAGTTGGCGAGTTCCGTCAAGCGAAAGCAATTTTACTTGATGAAAAACAAAAATTAGTTGCGGCTGGAACTGATGTAAATGAAAATATCGAATTAGGTATTATGATTGAAATCCCAGCAGCTGCAGTAATTGCGGACCAATTTGCTAAAGAAGTTGATTTCTTCTCCATTGGTACGAATGATTTAATCCAGTACACAATGGCGGCAGACCGTATGAACGAACGCGTTTCCTACTTATACCAACCGTATAACCCATCCATTTTACGTTTAATTAAAAACGTCATTGATGCTTCTCACAAAGAAGGCAAATGGACTGGTATGTGCGGGGAAATGGCCGGGGATCAAACAGCGATTCCATTACTACTTGGCTTAGGCCTTGATGAGTTCTCAATGAGTGCTTCAAGCATCTTGAAATCTCGTTCCCTTATCAAACGTCTTGACCAAACTGAAATGGTTAAACTTGCTGACGAAGCACTAAACAAAGCAACAGCGGAAGAAGTTGTTGAGCTTGTTGAAAAATATACAGCTGAATAAGCTGAATGGAGAAACTAGGAGCGATGATGCTTCTAGTTTCTTTTTATGGTGAAAATAAGTGAATGAACTTTTCTATGTGATATGTTATTATGAAGTGAGGGAGGAGGGATATAAATGAGATTAAAAGTCAATTTTCAATTTACAGAAAATGAAATTCCGAGAGATTATCGGAGAAAGTTTTTGAGCATTATGAAAATGGGACTAGAAAAAGAAAATCCACAACTTTTTGATGAACTTTTTCATTCAAATAGACAAAAAGATTACACATTTTCGGTGTTCTTGCATAACCCAGTTTTTAAAACGGATATGATTGAGTTGGGTTCAAATGAAGGCGTATTCAATTTTTCAACGGGCAATACAGAACTATGTGTCAATTTCTATAATGCATTTTGCGGACTTCGTAATAAGAAATTGAATTTCACTAAAAATAATCAGCTAGTAATAAAGGATATTCAAATTGTTTCTGTGCCTGATATCCATCAGGAGCAAGCGTATTTTAAATTCTTGTCACCGCTTATTATTAAGTCACATAATCGAGAAACGTACAAAGATACATTCTATTATTTTGCTGATGATGCTTTTGAGGCAACATTAAAAAGTAATCTTTGTACAAAATTGCATAAGAAATACGGGAGTTATATTGAAAAAGATATTCAAGATTTGCAATTTGATACACGACAAATGAAGAAAACTGTAGTGGATATTTATGGAATGAAAGTAGTTTGTTCAATCGGGACGATGGGCGTTTTTGGGAAAGCTTATTTGCTGAACGAAATGTTGCGAAATGGAGTAGGCTCAAACACGGGTATAGGTTTCGGTTTCGTCGAGGTTTAGGCTACAGGAGGTGAAAACATATGTTGGAATTTGAAACATCAGATTGGGCTTTTAATTCAGCTCTTTCTGGATTTATTAACATTGTAGGTGAGGGAAATGTAACTTACATTGATAATCAGCGAGTGTCAGTCAATCGGGAATTGTTAGAAGACTTCTCCAAAAAGTATTTTGATTATTTGATTGATACATATGAAAAAGTTTTACCTTGGCATAGGATTGTGTCATATAAAGAAAAAATAACTGAGTTTGAAGAAAATCAATTTGATAATTTTTCAGAAAAAGATTTAGAAAATTTAAATCTTTATATCAAAAATGTAGTAAAATACTACTTTTCAAGCGCTAGCTATAAAGCTGCTTTTTCACTAATTGACACAGACTTTGATCCAGAAATAGAAATAAAAACTTTAAAACCGATTAATTTGAAAAAGAAAGACGTTTTTAGTGAGGTTAAGGCAGATATTCTGCCACAAGTAAAAGAAAACTTCGAGGTTCTGACAAAGCTCATTGATTACGCCTCATCAGAAAAAGGTCGGAAATATTTGGCAGGGAAGAATGTCGTTTATACGTTAATTAAAAATAATTGGGAGGGCGTTTCTTTTTTGAATCGCAATACGAAAGAGAAAGATTTCTACATTGACTTTGAAAATCAT
Organism: Listeria sp. ILCC792; assembly: GCF_900186135.1. Lineage (NCBI taxonomy): Bacteria > Bacillati > Bacillota > Bacilli > Caryophanales > Listeriaceae > Listeria > Listeria sp. ILCC792. The sequence continues at coordinate 222,725 of NZ_FYBO01000003.1, read as the reverse complement.
TTTGTAGAACCAGCAAAGGCTTATTTAGAGGCGGATAAAACGAAATATAAGTATCACTGTGCCAATTGTGACGCGAAAATAAAAGATTTAAAGCTAGACTACTCTTTTTTAACAAATACAGGGTTTGATGTTGCGAGGAAAGCATCGCATATTTGGAATCAAGATAATGATTTGGCGATGTGTCCAGTTTGTAGACTTGTTTATGCGTGTATGCCTGCTGGTTTTACGTTTATTCAACGCGAGGGAATTTTTATTAACAGCAATGCGAATATTAAAGAGATGGTTCATGTGAATCAAGCCATGAAAAATGACTTAAACACATTATTAAATGACCGCAATAAATCGGTTTATCGTGCACTTGTTTCGTTGGCACAGAAAAAAAGCGCTGAGAAACATCGCTATGAGTTGGCTGATATTCAAGTTGTTCGTTATGAAAATGAAAACTATCGCTTTAATTTGTTATCTAAACCAGTCCTTGAATTGATGAATCGTTTTGAGGACGAACTGAAAAGTTTAATTGGAATGAATTTCAAAGATGGTAACGATAGGTTGTATCTCTTTCAGGAAGTCATTAAAAACTTGCTCGATAATCAAAACCTATTTTTGCTAATTCATAAGCTTGTTTATTATAAAATCGCGAATTATGGTCAATTATTTTATTATAGTCATCATATTATGATTGTGCTTAAAATGAATAGTTATTTTACGGGAGGAGCGGGGAATATGTCGCAAACAATTACGCTTGAAGATTTGGAGAAAGTACGCGCTAATGCCTATTATTTCAAGGAAGATTTAAAATCTCGCAAAAGAGATCAAAAAATACAAGGTATTGCGCATCAGATGCTTAACGCGGTTAAAACAGTGAATCGTGGCTTGTTTATGGATATTTTACTTAAAAATTATTCTGCTGTAGATAAACAAGTACCAAAGATTTTCTTACGGATTTTTGATAATGATGATAATTTTAGAACGATTGGTTATGCCTATTTGACAGGATTAATCGGTGAGACGAATGTGAACAATAAGGAGGAAGCAAAATGAAAACTAAAGGATTAACAGCAACGATTATTTTTCAAGCAGAAAGTGCGAATTACGGAGAATCAATTGGGAATGTATCGGCACTGAAGAAAATTTCACGTGATAATGGTGATTTATATACATACATTTCGCGTCAAGCGCTTCGTTACAATATGATTGAACAGCTTGGTGAGGAGACTGCACCAGTTCAAGCAGAAGGTAGTGGCGATAAAAAAGTGATTCAATTTGACGCAAATGCACAAATTAATAAATATCCAGAAATTGATTTTTTTGGTTATATGAAAACGGAAAAAGGGACGAGTGGCCAAAAGCGTAATGCGAAGGTCCGTCTTTCGAATGCAATATCAATGGAAACATATAAAGGCGATTTAGACTTTTTAACAAATAAAGGTCAAGCGGATAAAATTGGGGAGCATATGAATATTGCGCAGTCGGAAATTCATCGTTCTTTTTATCGCTACACAATCACAATGGATTTGGATCAAATTGGGATTGATGGGGATATTCAAATTGATAATGCGGAAAAGGCGCGCCGGGTGAACAAGTTGCTTGATACGATTCAATTTTTATATCGTGATATTCGTGGTCGCCGAGAGGATTTAAAACCGTTATTTATTATTGGTGGCGTGTACGATATTAAAAATCCAATTTTCCAAAATGAAGTCTTTGTGAAGGAAAATAAGGTTGCGGTTTCCGATGATGTCTTGCCTGAGACGATGCGCCAAGATACGCTTTCAGGTGTTTTGAAAGGGATTTTTGATAATGAAACGGAGATTCGTGAAACTTGGCATGCGACAGCTGTTCCCGTCTTTTTTGATGCTTTAAAATCGAAAGTAAGTGCGTATTATGAAAGCAATTAGGGTGAAGCTTTGGCAGGATTTTGTGAATTACAAAAAGCCGACTAGTTTCCAGTTGAAGGAAACCTATCCGCTTCCGCCTTTTTCAACAGTGATTGGCATGGTTCATGCGCTGGCTGGTTTTGAGTCGTATCATGAGATGGATATTAGTGTGCAAGGAAAATATTTTTCAAAAGTGAACGATTTATATACGCGTTATGAATTTAAATCTGGTATGAGTTTTGAGAAAGGGCGGCATCAAATTGATGTTAATGGGCTAGGCGTTGGTCGGGGGATTGCGACAGCGGAGCTATTAGTTGACGTCGAACTTTTACTTCATATTTTACCCGAAAAAGAAGAAGATTTTGAAGTGATTTTAGATGCGTTTAGCCGGCCGAAAGAGTATCCGTCGCTTGGGCGTCGTGAGGATATTGCGACGATTATAGAAGCGAAGGAAGTTGATGTTGATGTGAAAACACTTTCCAAACAAGCTGGTTTGCCGGAAAATTACGGGGCTTATGTGCCAGTTGAGAGTGAAACTGATGTGAAGCGGACAGAATTATACGGTTTAGAACAGGTCGGAACGCGTTATCGTTTACCAAAGAACTATGTGTTAGAAAATTTTGGAACTGCCAAAAAACCTAAAATTTTCCGTAGATGGAATAAAAAAGATGTGTTTTATATGTCAGAATTTCGTGGCATGCGAAAACGTGATTTCTGGGTGGATTCGGACGGAGATTTAGTGTTTTTTGTATAAAAAAGAGAAACGGGGGATTGTGAGATTCTCCGTTTTTCAAATTTGGAGGGAGATATGAAAACGTTTTATGCGAAATCAAATCCAAAAGAGACGATTCAAGAACATACAGACGAATTACTGCGCAATTATGATATTTTAAAAGCTATTTATCCAGAAATCAAAATTGATTGGTATTTGTTGCGATATGTTTGTTTATTACATGATTTTGGTAAGATGAATGACTTATTTCAAGCTAAATTATTTTCAGGTAAAAAGAAATTAGAAAATGAGATTCCTCACGGTTATTTAAGTTTAGCTTTTATTGACTTAGAGCGTCTGGAAGAGCTTGGGTATAGCAAAAATGATATTAAAGTTGTCTTTCAAGCGATTGCTTATCATCATGAACGAAAATTTCACGGGAAAACAAAAGATATTGAAGCAGGGTTTAAAATGCTGAAAGAAGCTGCGGCAAATTTTGATTATACGAAATGGGAGCAACCAATTGAACCCGCAGATGAACTTGAAACAGAATTTTTCGCTGTGGGGGAACTAACCTTTGAAAATGATTATGATAACTTTAAAAAATACGTCCTCTTAAAAGGTTTGCTGAATCGGATTGATTATGCGGCTAGTGCTGGCGTGCCGGTTGAATGGGAAAATAAGTTTTTGGAGCGGGATTTGGCGGCTTGGAAAGATGAAAAAGAGATTTTAGAGTGGAATCCGCTGCAAAAATTTATGTATGCGCATCAAAATGAGAATGTCGTTGTGGTGGCGCAGACTGGAATGGGTAAGACGGAAGCAGGGCTTTTATGGATAGGCGATGCAAAAGGCTTTTTCACTTTACCGCTAAAAACGGCGATAAATAGTATTTATGAACGGGTGAAAACGGAAATTTCGACCGAGAATACGACTGAAAAAGTTGGTTTATTGCATTCGGATATTTTTTCGCGCTATTTGTTAGATGAAGAAGAACATGATATTGATGAATATATGACGCGGACGAAACAATTGTCGCTACCGCTTACTATTTGCACATTAGATCAGATATTTGATATTGTTTATCGCTATCCGGGTTTTGAGCATAAACTTGCAACTTTATCTTATAGTAAAGTGATTTTAGATGAAGTTCAGATGTATTCACCTGATTTGCTTGCTTATGTTGTCATTGGGCTTAAGTATATTCAAGATTTTGGCGGCAAATTTGCGATTTTAACAGCGACTTTGCCTGGAATTGTTACGCATTACATGAAACAGGAGAATCTTGAGTTTACTATGCCAGAAAAACCGTTTATTACTGACGTATTTCGCCATTCAATACGTGTGTTGCACCGCGAAATAGATATTCAAGATATTTTAGAGCACTCTTTTGGAAAACGAGTTTTAGTCATTTGCAATACGGTGCAAAAAGCGAAAGAAATATTTACTGCCATACGAAATGCTGGCATTAATACCCATTTGTTCCATAGCCAATTTATTCGCGGAGATCGCCGTCAAAAAGAGGAAGCTATTTTTAGTGACGGAGAGCTAGAAGCGGATTTTACGGGTGTTTGGGTCGCGACACAAGTCGTGGAAGCCTCGTTAGATATTGACTTCGATTTGTTGTTTACGGAGCTTTCTGACATAAATGGTTTGTTTCAAAGAATGGGACGTTGTTATAGAAAACGCGAAAATCCGGCTGAAAACAATATTTTTGTGTATGATGGTGGTGAGAAATGGTGTAGTGGTGTTGGTTATGTTGTTGATAAGGACATTTTTAAGTTTTCTAAAGAAGCGATTTCTGGGCTTGATGGGAAATTGTTGGAGTGCGAGAAGATGCGGCTGATTGATGAGGTTTATTCGTATGAGAAGTTAGCTGGGACGATGTATAATGAAGAGCTTGAAAATAATATTAAATACTTGAAGGATATGTGCGCGTATGAACTAGATAAGCAAAAGGCAAGAGAGTTATTCCGCAATATTCAATCGGTGTCGGTTATTCCGAGAAAGATTTTTGAGGAAAATAATATGCTTATGGAAAAATATCAAAATGCTTTTGGCAAACTTGAAAGGCAGAAATTATGGGAAGAAATAAAGGATTTGCAAGTGGATGTTCCGGCGTATTGGTATGATAAATCGGAGAGCGATACCTTTAAACTGTCAGAATATAAACGGCTTAATATTATGGAGTGCTTGTATGATAAAGAAATTGGCGTGACACGAAAAGAAAGGGAGAAAGAAACTCAGTTTTTCTAAGGTGGCATAATGCGAATTAGAAGATTGAGCTGACACGGGATATTTATTTGTTTGGTGAGGTTACGACGAATACGAAGTGTTTAAATTATTTAGCAGAGAAAAAGATTCCCGTACATATTTTTAATTACTACGGTTTTACTCTGGAACATATAATAGGTGATCGATTAATTTTTTCTTTGTTGAATAAAAATACGATTACGGAGGGCGACTTTGAGGAAAAAGCCAATTTCTATTATATGAAACCGAGTGGTCAAAAGAAAGTGCTACAAGCGTATGATGAAAGGCTAAAAGAAACACTTCGTCATCGAGATTTAAAGCGAAATGTTTCCTACCGTCGCTTAATTCGTCTGGAATGTTATAAAATTGTTAAAACTTTAATGGAAGATGAGCCTTATCAAGGTTTTAAGATGTGGTGGTGATTTTATGTATATTATCTTAATCTATGATATTCCAAATGGCGAGGGCAGTGCGAAAGTTGCGCGTAAGATTTTTAAAACTTGTAAAAAATATTTAACACACATTCAAAAGTCCGTTTTTGAAGGGGAGGTTACACCAGCACTTCTCATGCAACTAAAGCTTGAACTTAATCAACATATTCGAAAAGAGATGGACTCTGCCATTATTTTTAATAGTCGCAATCAAAAGTGGCTAGAAAAAGAGTTTTTAGGTCTTGAAGATAGTAAGACATCTAATTTTTTCTAATCTGTCGATGCTAGATAGCGTAAAAACACCTGGGGGTCGACAAAAACTTGTTATCCGTTCTGGCAGAATGGATAACAAGTTTTTTTGTTTGTGAAACTAAGGAAAACTTGAAAAATGACTCCCGAAAATCAGAGGTCGACAGAAAAGCCTTTTTGAGGTAAGATGGGAGTAGGGCTCGCGAGGGTACCTGTTTTAATCTATGTATTATGAAATGTAAATTAAATCTTTTTAATATTTTATAACTTGCCATGTTTCAGTTTTAATCTATGTATTATGAAATGTAAATTGATTTGTTTGTCGGCATAAGCTTGTCCCTGTTGTGTTTTAATCTATGTATTATGAAATGTAAATGAGGGATTTAGACCAAGCGAACGACGCGCGCGAACATGTTTTAATCTATGTATTATGAAATGTAAATACAAAAGTTGACGGTTGGGGATACGCCGAGAAAGACACGTTTTAATCTATGTATTATGAAATGTAAATGCTGTATCTTTGATTTCAAATTGAACTCCAGACAGGTTTTAATCTATGTATTATGAAATGTAAATCCACATCAGAACGTATCTGGCCCAATTCGGCAGTGTTTTAATCTATGCATTGTGAGATGGAAATACAGGAGGCGTATTTTTAGGGTGTTCCATACATAAAGTTTTAATCCGTGCATAAAAACTACAGTTTCTGCATTTTTGTGGTATTCTAGTCTACATATTATGAAATATGGCTGCAATTTAGCATTGGGAAACTAGTTTTTTTAACTACAAAACTACACATTCTAAAAAAGCAAAAATCATTAGAAGCGCAGTGCATCTGCGGAAATGATTTTTGCTTTTATATGTGTTTGTATAGTGATTGCATATGCAATTTGTTTGCGGGGATAAAATGGGTAAAACCCGCTGTTTTTGTAATAATCCGCACTAGCTTTCTTCAAAATGAACAAAAAAGGGGATTATTTTTGCGCGATTGTTCAAAAAATGTCTACAGAAAATGGCGGTGAAGTCTGGTAAGATATTACTTGTGATGAGGAAAACACTGTATGCCTCATCATAAGTATTCCTTTAATTACAAAACGAGCTGTTCAACCTTTTGACCTAGCCATCTTATCTTGGCTAGGGTCTTTTTGTTTTTAGTTGGAATTAACCTTACTTGAGTGCCTAAAAGCACTCTTTTTTTTATGCTCAGCAAATGGCGCGTTTGCGTTTTTTGCCAATGCGGTCCATTTCGATGACTTTTTGAATGTACGTAGATGCCACGGGGACTTTACACGCGGTGTTGCCCATATCCACATAGACTGTGCCGATGTTCTTGGCAACAGATTCCGCTTGCGAAAGAAGGGGTGGGTAATAGGTTCCGGTGCAGATAACAAAATTGTTCATGGTGTATTTGACGTTGTTTCTTGCGTCGTGGATTGTTTTTTCGACTTTTTCTAACAAATGAAGCACTTCGGTTTTATTGATTTCTTCGTCTTTCGCGATGGAAAGGTAATTTGCGTAGCAGCTCCAGCCAGTGCTTTCAAGTTCTTTTGGTGCCTCGTGAAGCCAATAATTGGCGAGGGCAGTAGCGTACGGAGTTTCTGCTGCAAGGCTTGCGACAATTGCTTCACGAATGCTTTTCGAATTGGCAATTTCTGCCCAGTGAAGCAAATCTTCTTTTGTAAGTTGCTTTGGGTCACACGTTAAGCCCGCTAAATACTGCGCATCATAATTTCCGGTTTCGAAAAGGGCGTGTGCCAAATTCGCAGCTTTTACTTTTTTCACAAGTTGTTTTTTCATATCTCCAATTTTCACACCGAACAACGGCTCGTTCACATCATGACGTAGCAAAGTCTTCTTCGTCTGCTCACTCCCTAGCGCCGCAAGCTCGTTCATAACCGACTCAAGATTCATGTTGTTCCTCCTTTTTATAGCGTTTATCCTCAGTATAACGAAGGTTTTTTGGAAAAGCTAGCTGGGCTTCACAAAAAAGAAGCTGAGTGTAGCGAAATAAAGCATGAAAAGTTATAATGAATGGGAACAATAAAAAGGGGATGAAACGATGTTTTTTGCTTTCTTTGCAGCCGTTTTTTTAATGGTTTTTGCTGTGCTTTACGTGTGGGATAGGCGTAGAATTAGTAACGGGATATTTTTGACAATTGGTTTGTTTTTCTTGTTGTTGTCAATTCTTTATGTCGTTTTGACGGTTTCAGACCGAGTTGATCTCGTTCGGGTTATAGTGACGGGGGTTGCGATTATTCTCTTTTTGCTTATTCCGTTCTTTTTCTTCGGTCTTATTTTCGGGCTTATAATGAATGGGCGTACGATGATGAAAAAAGAAGGGAAGCGGCTTGCTAACTTGTTGCCGATGTTCGCTGGTCTAGGGTTGTTAGCTTTGTTTATTTGGGGCATTGCACAAGGGTCAGTAATTTCGATTCCGCAACTTGCGGTCCTTTACGCAGCGATTATTACGATTTTAACGTATTTCACGTTTTTCTTCGTGACGTTTTTAATTTCTTGTTTCGTCTATCAATACAATTTCCCACGCTACAACCAAGATTTTATCATTGTGCTCGGAAGCGGCTTAATCGGTGATAAGGTCCCACCATTACTTGCGAGCAGGCTAGACAAAGCGATTTCTTTTTACAAAAAACAGCTTGAAAAAAAGGGGAAACAAGCGACGATGATCGTATCTGGTGGGCAAGGTGAGGACGAACTGACGTCTGAGGCGAACGCGATGCGGCTTTATTTGCTTGAAAAAGGGATTCCCGAGGACTACATCATGATGGAGGACAAATCAGTGAATACGCTGCAAAATATGCGCTTTTCGAAGGCGAAAATGGACGCGATTTTGCCGAAGTATAACAGCATTTTCACGACGAACAATTTTCACTTGTTTCGAGCAGGTCTTTATGCGAAGAAAGCGGGTTTAAAGAGCCAAGGAATTGGTTCAAAGACGGCCTTCTATTACATGCCAAGCGCTTTAATGCGCGAATTTATTGCGGTTGTGATGATGCATAAAAAATTAAATTTAATGATTGCCGGCTTGATTTTGCTTATGTTCCTAGTGCTATTTCTTATTTCATTTTTATAGAGGAGGAGTTTTGATGAAAAAAATTGGTTTTATTGGTATTGGTGTGATGGGAAAAAGCATGGTTCGAAATTTGCTGAAAGCGGGTTTTGACTTACATATTTATACGCGAACAAAATCCAAAGCAGAGGAGCTTCTAAATGAAGGGGTGACTTGGCATGACAACCCAGCTGAATTAGCGGCTACGGTGGACGTTTTAATTACTATGGTTGGCTATCCGAGCGACGTCGAAGAATTGTACCTATCCGAGGGCGGCTTTTTAGAAACGATGCAACCTGACACACTCGCGATTGATATGACGACCTCCTCACCAGAACTAGCTGCACAAATTGCTGCGGAAGGTATAGAGGCAGGCATTGCAGTTTTAGATGCCCCTGTTTCAGGTGGGGATATTGGCGCGAAAAACGGTACGCTTAGTATTATGGTCGGCGGGGACGAGTCGGCGTTCCAGCGCGCCAAACCGATTTTTGAGGCGCTTGGCGAAAGCATCATTTTACAAGGCGGTGCTGGTTCTGGCCAGCATACGAAAATGGTGAATCAAATTGCGATTGCCTCGAATATGATAGGCGTCACAGAGGCGATTTTTTATGCAGATAAGGCAGGACTTGATCCTGAACGCGTCTTGAAATCCATCGCCGGTGGGGCGGCAGGCAGTTGGTCGCTCAGCAATTTAATCCCACGCGTCCTAAAAGACGATTTCTCACCGGGCTTTTTCATTAAACATTTTATTAAAGATATGCGAATCGCAATTGATGAAGCAAAAAAAATGGGGATTGACTTACCTGGTTTAATTTTAGCTGAACAAATGTATCAAACTCTCGCTGAACGTGGTCTTAGCGAAGCGGGAACGCAGGCGCTAATTAAATATTATAATTAAAAAACATCCCGTAAAACCTATTTACGGGATGTCTTTTTATTTAGTATACGTTTTTAAAATGGCTCTGCTAAAACAGGAGCAAGAAATGGTTCGCTTTTCTTAGTGCGGTTAGCATTCACCGCTGTAAGATAAACGGGAACAGTGTCTCCTTCTTGCCATTTAACATTGTCTGGTACGGGAATCTTGAAGTAACCATTTTTATATTCAATTTCAGTAATAATTGTGTTTGTATAGCCATTTTGAGTATCGAAGACGGCATTAGCATAAATTTTTGTCCCACTAGGAATTTGAGAAGTGTCATCATAAGTGGTATAACCAGAAATGCTAGTAGATGCTGTATTAATAGGATTGACTGATGTTATTTTCCCAATTTGGAAATTTTCCCAATCGTCCTGCACGGTAACGATAATCGTTTTGGTTTCAGTGTTACCTGAAGAATCTGTTACGCTATATGTGACGTCATACGTACCTGCTTTAGTTGTATCAACATTGTTTGAAACGACTTCGATTTTATTGGTAATATCTCCATCTCGGTCATCGGAAGCTGTTACACCTGCTTTTGGATCAAAATTATCTCCGACGGATATCGTTTTATCTGTGGCACTAATAGTCGGTTTTACTTGATCAGGAAGTGTAGTTTCTAATGAGGCTTGTGCCGCATTTGGATTTCCAAGTAGGTTCAAGTTTAAAAGGGTGTCGCTACTTAGTGCAGCAAATTCCAATTGACTATCTGGAGATGAAGGCAATTGAGAAATACCTAAACTTGCTAAATCGATAGTTAGCGTGAAGTTATTTGTTGCCGCAATTCCAACTGAGGCTAGACCATGATTGATTTTTGCCCCAATAGACTGATGTTCTTTATCAATGATTAATTGATCGCCAGTGACCGTTCCTTGATGAGGTGGCAATCCGACTGGTCCTATAGAAAGAATTGGTATAGAGTATGAAAGTGTAGTATTTGCGCGAACTTCAGGTGAATCTAGTAATGACGTAAGTTCGGTAGGCAAAGTAAAGTATGTGTAGTACTCGGAAATTAAGCCAATATTCGCCAGCTGTTGTCCTGTAAGTGTTAATTGTAGTTTCCCGTTTTGATAAGTTGGTTGTAAATGGGCATCTTTAAGTAAATCAATATTTGCAGCACTAGCTTTTTGGTCCCCTGTCTGAATTGTTGGGACAGCGTTCTCAAAATTAGTAGATACGGGTGCTAAAACGAACACTCCTGCTGTAGCTAATGCGGTCACAAATTGTACTTTTTTCTTCATCTTTCTTCCTCCTTTTGATTCCTTGTTTCCAAGGGGATAACTAAAGAAAGGGTCTATATAGTATATTTTTGTGACTATTTTACCTAAGTAATATGCCTTCCCCCCCTCAAAAAATGTGTATTCTTTCCAAATATTAAGAATACAAGCAAATTATAACCACTTTTAAAATACAATTCAATAAATATTGCTTATTGATGCAAAATTTTTATTAGTTTGCGTTTTTATTAATAAGATTGTCATCGCCTTTAAATAATCGTTTTATTAGGTAACAAAATATAAGCATAAATTCAGTAATAATATCATCTGGAGACATGGTTTTTACTGAATTTATGCTTGTTTTTATGTAACAATCTCGATTTTAAATAGAATAATTTTTTTCCATAAATTTAGCCATATTTTCCGTTGCAAGCGCGAGTTTATTAAGTGAAGCGGCATAAGATAAACGGAAGTAGCGGTCGCCTTTTTCGGAAAAGGCATTGCCGGGCACGACTGCTACTTTGGCTTCTTTAGCTAGTTTCAAAGCAAAATCATACGCGTTTTCAGTGACGAAATCGGGTAGCTTGACGAAAAAATAAAATGCGCCGTCTGGGGGGATGACCTGAAAGCCCATTTTCACAAGGCGATCCTGCACGAACTTGGCGCGGACTTTGTATTCTGAGCGCATCAGCAAAGCATCGTTTTCACCTTTTGTCACCGCTTGAAGCGCAGCTTTTTGACTAATCGAAGAAGCGCAAGTTACGGTGTACTGGTGGATTTTCAGCATTTCTGTAAGCAGTGGTTTGGGTGCCATGAGGAAGCCGATGCGAAAGCCAATCATCGCGTGCGATTTCGATAGTCCGTTGATGACAATCGTTTGCTCTGGTAGCATCGGGCGCATGGACGTATGCGGTTTCTCGTAAGTTAGCTCGCTGTAAATTTCATCGGCGACGACGTAAATTCCCGTGCCTTCTAGGACGTTTGCAAGCTCTCTCAGCTCGCTTTCCGTTAGCGTTACGCCAGTTGGATTCGACGGGTAGGGCAAGATAAGTGCTTTTGTTTTGTCAGAAAGGACTCGTTTTAATTGCGACGGGGTTAATTTGAACGCTGACTCCGTCGTGTCGACTTTGACCGGAACGGCGTCCATCAATTTGATGAGCGGTTCATAGCCAGGGTAGATGGGATCAGGCAAAATGACTTCATCGCCTGGTTCTAAAATCGTTTCGAGTGCCACAGCAATGGCTTCGGTTGCGCCAATTGTGACGATGATTTCTTCTTTTGTGAAACCTAGCGCGTATTTTTTGTTAAAATAATCAGCGGCGGCGGAAACAAGTTCAGGCATGCCGGCATTGTTTGTGTAGTTTGTAAAGTTATCTTGAATAGCGTTTATTGCGGCTTGTTTGACATGTTCTGGAGTATCGAAATCTGGTTCGCCAAGTGTTAATTTCATAATGCCTTCAATATTCGCAATTTCATTGTTAAAACGGCGAATTCCGCTAATTTGAATGGCAGCCAGTTCGGGGCGTATATTTTTAGGCATAAGCTTCACCCTTTCTTTCTTTTTCTGCTTCATCATATCATATTTTAGCGGAAATAGGGGCTACTGTTTTCAAAAATAGTAGGTTGAGTTGCTGTGTCTGGCTTTATATTTGTATAGGCTTCGAGGCAATATTTGGCGCGCTTTAATGACAACGATGTTTTGGTCTTATATTGTAAACGAACCTGCTCGCCGAGGTGATGCAGCTCTTTTAAATCGTTTTTTGTGGGCGGGATATGGAAAAGGAAATCGCCACATTTGACCAGCACGAGCGAGTGTTGGCGGCAGTTTTTTGGATTTTTTGAATATTGCAAGCCGACTTTTTCGGCATGGCCATCTGAGAGCAATTTGGTGATGGCGGCTTGTTTTAGCTTGTACAAGTAAGCCGGGTTGGTGGCGACTTTACTATGACGGTTAACGATAAAAATGGCTTCGGCAATTTGTTTCGTCTGGTTCAAATGAAAACCCCCTTTTTGCATGTAATCAGAAAATTTCAATTGAGTATAATAATTTAATTATAACGAAACAATTTGATAACACAAATCAAAAGTTGAAAAAATCTGATAATATTTACATTTTGTTATTGCATATTTTGCTTTTTTACCGTAAAATAGTTTTAATAATGATAATCATTTTCAATTGGAAGTGGTTTGAGAGGGGAAGCGCACATGACAAAAGCTGGTAAATACGAGGCGTTCTTTTTTCCAACAAAAGATGGCCTTTTGAAAATACATGCTTACGGTTTTAACCCGACTGGTTCGTGGGGGGAAGTTTACGCGACTTTAAATGGCGAAACGATTTGTGTGAAGGGCTTTAATCGCCACAAGACAATCATGCGCGCTGTTAAAACGAAGCTGGATATTACGGAAAATCAAAACAACGATTTATAAACCTGGTTGCTTTTCGCACTAGGTTTTTATTTTGATTAAAACGCTGTAGCGCGCACAAAAACTAAAAAGCTCGTTGTGGCAAATTTTATTCAAAGAAAATTGCTTTTTCTGAATTTTTACAGATGACTTGCTTAATAGGTGCTATATGCGCTAAAATTTGATAGTATTAATTTAGTGGTCTTGCGAGTTTGTTTCGTATAGGTGGATTTTTGAGAGGAGAATAAGCGATGTCTCAGTTATTAGGAATTATTCAACGTTTAAACGCGATGCAGGAGGATGAAGCTTCTGAAACGCAAGCACGTCGTTTTGAAAAAGACGGTAAGGTAATCTGTGAAGTGAAATACTTTCGAGCGTCTAATTCGTTTGAAGTCGAAATTTATGAATTAAACAGTAAATATCAATTTGATGATATTGATATGACAGCAATTGAGATTTTTGAAGCGTTACAAGAAAATTAATTTGTAAGGTGTAGCTAGAACGGGGAATCTGTTCTAGTTATTTTTTTTGCGCAACAATAGAGGAAATTCTTGTTTTTCTATGCTAGAATAAGAGTGATGAGACACTTACTTTAGAGAGATAAAACGTGAATTTAATTGAGAAGAGGGTTCCACGTGATTTCAAATAGATTAGGTTATTTTTTCAAAGATAAGCTCGAAGAAAGTATGATTTCTGCTGAGAAGGTTGCCCATGTACAGGTAGGGAATAATTTGGAACATGCGCTTTTAGTGCTTACGAAATGTGGCTATTCAGCTATTCCAGTGCTTGATTTCGAATTTAAACTGCACGGACTGATTAGTGCTGCACGTATTACAGATTCGATTTTAGGCCTTGAGCGAATTGAATATGAAAAGCTTGAAACGTTAAAAGTTGAAGATGCGATGCAAACGGAATTTCCTGTTATTAAAGGGGCAATTAATCCGGAACGTGTCGTAAGCTTGCTTGTAGATAATCCATTTTTATGTGTGGTCAATGAGGAAAATGAGTTTCAAGGGATTATTACGCGAAGAATTATTTTAAAACAGGTGAATCGCTTTATTCATGCACCGTTGGAGGACGAAAAATGATTGTCACAGAATATGAATTGCTTGTTTGTCTAGCTGATGAACTGAATATGCGTCGTAGTGCGGAAAAACTTTTTTTGAGTCAACCGGCTTTATCGCAACGTTTACAGACGATTGAAAGCAGATGGAATACGAAGATTTTTATTCGCACACAAAAAGGCTTGCTTTTAACGCCAGAAGGGGAAGCGATTGTCAAACATGCGGCGAGTGTCATTGCTAGAGAGCATGAAATTCAGGAGCGGCTAGAGGCGATGGAAGGTGTCGTGCGCGGTACGCTTCGAATTGCTTGTGCAAGTGTTGTGGCGCAGATGTGGCTGCCGCGGGTATTAAAAATGTTCACAGAGAAATATCCCGATGTGACGATTTCACTGCAAACGGGTTGGAGTAGCGATGTCCATGAATTGCTTGCTTCTGGTTCAGTACATTTAGGGATTGTGCGTGGCAGTACGCCGTGGAAAAGTGTGAAGCGGCATTTATTTACGGACCGGCTTATTTTAGTGGATCAGGAGATTGAACGAATTGAAGATGTTTTTGAAACGAATCGGCCATTTATTCAATTCCGGAGCGATTCTAACTATTATCAAGTGATTCAGGATTACTGGCAGCGAAACTTTTCGAAGTTGCCGAAACAAGTCATGTTGATGGATCAAATTGAAACATCGAGGCAAATGGCGATAAACGGAATTGGTTTTGCGATTTTACCTGAGGTGACAATGAGTCAAGAAATCGATGCGGTCGTAAATCGTATTCCGCTAACTGAAAAGGACGGGACAGAACTCGGGCGGGATACCAATTTGCTGACGTATGAACAGTCGCTTGAATTACCGCAAGTTGCTGCTTTCCTAGAAGTGACAAATCAATTTCTTGAAACAAGCCGCTAGCTATGGCAAACTAAAAAATAAAAAAGGGGCGTTTAAATATGGAACAAATGGATGCACATCAAATTATTTCTTTTATTCAAAACAGTAAAAAATCAACACCGGTCAAAGTTTATTTGAAAGGTGATTTAGACAAAATTGCTTTCCCCGATGAAGTTAAAACGTTTATTACGGGTAATGCGGGAACAATTTTTGGTGAATGGGCTGACATTGAGCCTCTTCTTGCTAAAAACGAGGCGCATATTGCGGATTATGTAGTGGAAAACGATCGCCGCAATTCAGCTATTCCAATGCTTGATTTAAAAAATATTAATGCGCGTATTGAACCAGGCGCAGTCATTCGCGACCAAGTGACAATTGGAGATAATGCGGTTATCATGATGGGGGCTAGCATTAATATTGGCTCTGTCATTGGAGACGGTACGATGATTGATATGAACGTCGTGCTTGGCGGACGCGCAACAGTGGGCAAAAACTGTCACATCGGGGCGGGATCAGTACTTGCGGGTGTTGTTGAACCACCTTCTGCGACACCAGTTATCGTGGAGGACGATGTTGTCATCGGGGCAAATGTCGTTGTCCTTGAAGGCGTACGAATTGGTAAAGGCGCAGTCGTTGCGGCTGGCGCGATTGTGACGAAGGACGTTGCACCGGGAACAGTTGTAGCCGGCATTCCAGCACGTGTCTTAAAAGAACTTGATGCGAAAACGGCATCGAAAACCGAAATTATGCAAGGCTTGCGACAACTTTAAATCAAATGAAAAGAGGGGCGTGTTCATTTGGCACGTCTCTTTCTTTTAGAAAAGGAGGGTTTTTCGTGAATCGTTTTATTGAGATTAGACGGGATTTACACCAGATTCCGGAAATTGGTTTTGAGGAGCATAAAACGCAGAAATACTTGCTCGATTATATTGCGGGACTGAATCAAGAGTTCCTTGAGGTACAAACTTGGCGCACGGGGATTTTTGTTCGCGTCACGGGGCGAGTTGGTGCGAAAACAATTGGGTACCGGACGGACATGGATGCGTTGCCGCTAGCTGAAAAAACGGGTCTGCCGTTTGCGTCTACGCACGCTGGAGCGATGCATGCATGCGGCCACGATGTTCATATGAGCATTGCGCTAGGGTGTTTGACGCACTTTGCGACGAGTCAGCCTGAACAAAATCTTGTTTTTATTTTTCAACCTGCGGAGGAAGGTCCTGGCGGGGCTTTGCCCATTTTAGAAAGCGAAGAATTTAAAGCATTTTGGCCTGACGAAATTTACGCCTTACATATTGCGCCAGAGTATAAAGCGGGGCAAATTGCGACAAAAGTTGGTCTTCTTTTTGCGAACACATCGGAACTTTTTATTTCGTTTAAAGGGCGCGCTGGGCATGCGGCGTACCCGCATCTTGCGAATGATATGGTCGTTTGTGCGAGTCATTTTGTGACGCAAATGCAGACGATTGTCAGTCGGAATATCGACCCGATGGACGCGGCTGTTATAACGGTTGGAAAAATTTCAGGTGGCGATGCGCAAAACATTATTGCTGAGGTGGCGCACCTAGACGGGACGATTCGGACGGCGAAGAAGGAAACGATGGACGTGATTTGGACGCGTTTAAGACAACTTGCACGCGGTATGGAAGAAGCTTTTCAGTGCGAAATTACGTTCACGCCGGGATCGGATTACTGCCAAGTTTACAATCATGCGGAGGAAACGGAACAGTTTATTGCCTTTTTAAATCGCGAGTTTGAAGGGGCGTTTATTGAGGCGCCGGCTGCAATGACGGGCGAAGACTTCGGGTATTTCTTGGAGGAAATTCCGGGTTGTATGTTTTGGCTCGGGGTGGACTCACCGTACGGTTTGCACCACGCTAAATTAAATCCACAAGAAGATGCGATTCCGTTTGCGATTTCTGTTTTAACGAAGTTTTTATCTGAAAAATAAGGGGTTTTGCATATGATTCGTGTCCTTTTAGCGGACGATAATTCGTTTATTACGGGCGGTTTAGAGATTATTTTGAATACGGAGGAAAATTTGGAGGTTGTGGGCACGGTTCAGAACGGGGAAGAGGCGTACCGATTTTGCTTGGAGCATGCGGTTGATGTGGCGCTTGTTGATATTCGGATGCCCGTTATGGACGGTGTTCTTGCGACGAAAAAAATTGCGCAGGAGACGGACACGAAGGTGATTATTTTAACGACTTTTGATGATGACGCGTTTATTTTGGAGGCGATTCAAAACGGGGCGAAGGGCTATTTGCTTAAAAATAATGATCCGAAAAAAATTGTGAATGCCATCTGTAGTGTGATGCAGGAGCAGAGTATTATTCAGGCGGAAATTTGGGATAAGTTGCGCGCGGTGAATCAGGCGAAGCAGACGGCGTATGCGGATCTTGATGCGATGGGGCTGTCTGAACGTGAGAAGGATATTGTGAAAGCGGTAGCGAAAGGGCTGTCGAATCGGGAAATTGCGAAACTCCTTTTTATTTCAGAGGGGACGGTTGCGAACAATATTTCGGCTTTGCTTGGGAAACTGGGGCTTTCACACCGGACGCAGATTGCGATTTTGTATTTCACGGGTAGCGGAAATGGGGATGCGGAATGAATGCCTATAAAATCCAAATTGATGTGGTTTTTTCGCTTTTCTTGCTGTTATTTGTGTTTATACAAGAGTTGTCGGCTTTTTTAAACGCTTGTTATTTGCTGGCGATATTATTGTATTTATCGCTGACTTTACTAAGTTTTACTCTGCGGCGTGCGCGAATTTTTCTCATTGTGCTGCTTTGCGGCAGTATTTTGGTTTTTGGCTTTCTCATCATGCCGTATTTGCTCTATTTATTCCCGTTTGCTGTTTTTTCGCTTTTTTTACAGGGGGAAAAATGGAGTTTTTCGGTCTACGCATTATACGCGGTTATCGCGATGTTGCCGCTCTTTTTTTTGCGTGATTTCCAGATGAGTGCGCTTTATTTATGGATTGCGGCTTTTGCATTCATTTTTTATATGATTTTAAATAAGCAGTCCTACATGTTGCTACGGAAAGAGGAGACGAATGAAGCGCTTAGGATTCAACTGGAAAATGTGCGGGGGAAAATGGATCAACTTGAAACGCGAATGATGAAAGAGACGAGCCTTGCCAAATTAGAGGAGCGAAACGCGCTTTCGCACCGTATTCATGATGAGCTGGGGCATTCGCTTTCTGGCGGACTCATTCAGCTTGAGGCTTGCAAGGCGATTCTTTACAAAGATGTTGACCAGGCGGCGCTCCTTTTGAACAATGCGATTCAAATTAGCCAAGCGGGCATCGAGGAAATTCGGAAGACTTTGAAGGAAACAAAGCCTGCGCAGGAAAGTTTAGGGGTTACGCGGCTTAAAAATGAGCTGTCCCAATTTGAAAGTAAGTATAAATGTCAAACGCTTTTTTATGCGAAAGGTTCATTGGCTAAAATTACCCAACCGATGTGGTATGTATTTTTACAAAACTTGACGGAGGCATTAACAAATTCGTTAAAGTACAGCGACGCGACGCGCATTGAAGCGAATCTTGTTGTATTGAATAAAGTTGCTCGTTTTGAAATACGTGATAACGGGGTCGGCGCAGAAGTTATTTCTAAACATTTAGGTTTACTAGGTATGGAAGAAAGAACGGCGAAACTAGGCGGTAACGTGATTTTTCAAGGTGAGGACGGCTTCTCTATCATTACTTTAATCCCAATTTCGTGAAAATCTCATGCGAAGAAGTGAGGAATTGCACTAGGCAAAGTCCTCGCTTCTTTTTTATAATAGAGAAAACGAGGAGGTACATTATGAAAATCGTTGAAATAAATGAAGTAACGAAAAAATTTGATAAAACGATTGCGGTTGACCGGCTCACGCTTTCGATTGAGAAGGGGCAAATTTTTGGTTTGCTCGGTCCTAACGGCGCTGGGAAAAGTACGGCGATTAGCATTTTATGTGGCTTAATTAAAAAACCGAGCGGTAATATTACGATTTTCGGAGAGCAGCAAGGGCAAGACGGCTTGAGGATTAAAAGTAAGATTGGCCTCGTGCCGCAAGAAATTTCGCTTTATAATGAACTTTCGGCGCTTGAAAACGTTAAATTTTTTGCTGGGCTATACGGTTTGCGCGGCGCGGAACTTGACAAAGCGGCAAATGAGGCGCTTAGTTTTGTTGGCTTAACGGATAAAGCGAAAGGACGTCCAGAAGCATTCTCAGGCGGTATGAAACGTCGTTTGAACATTGCCTGTGCTATTGCGCATCGTCCGGAACTTATCATTATGGACGAACCGACAGTTGGTATTGACCCGCAGTCTCGTAATTATATTTTACGCTCGATTAAAAAGCTGAATGAAAATGGGGCAACCATTATTTATACGAGTCATTATATGGAAGAAGTCGAGGAAATCTGCGACTATATTGCGATTATTGACCACGGGAAAGTCATTGCAGAAGGCACGGAAGAACAGCTCATTAGTTTGGTGACGGACGTCAAAGAAATGGAAATTATCGTGGATCAAGACGCAAGTGTTACGACAAAAGACATCGAAGGGGTTTCGGGCGTTCAGGCGGTGACGTGGAACGGAACAAATTCGCTTCACATCACATCAAGTAGCGAAGTGAACACGCTAAACTCGATTTTGGCCATTTTACTGCAACATAAAATCGATATTTTGGAAATTAATCAAGAAACGCTCAACTTGGAAACTGTATTTTTAAACTTAACTGGGCGAAAATTGCGTGATTAGAAGGAGGCTGTCAAAATGTTATTTCACATCATCAAAAAGCAAGTGAAACTTTCACTGCGCGATAAAAGCTTCTTCATTTTCATGCTCATTTTTCCAATCGCGCTTATTTTCGTACTCGGCAGCGTCCTTCAAAACGCGTTTACTGACGACAGCGATTTAGGCAAGATGAACATCGTCTACGCCCTTCAGGCAGACGCCAACATGAATACAGCCTTTGCAACTTTTGCGAATGAAGCAAGTACGAAGAGCGTTACTTTTAAACAAGTCGATGGGGTTAAAGCTGGTGAGGCGAAGGTGAAAAACGGTGATGCGACAGCGTTCATTCAGGTGAAGGAAAATGATTTGCGCGTTGTGACAAACAGCCCCGGGACGGTTGAAAAAGCGCGACTGGACGGCTATATCAATGCTTTCGCGTCGCAATATCAACTCGCTGTGACGACGGCAAAAGTGAATCCTACGCAAATGAATGGCGTCATGGCTTTAAACGACGTACCTAAAGACGCGATTTCGGTCCAAAAACTGAAAACGAGCGATAATGTGTCGTCTTTCCAGTACTATGCGATTGCGCTCATCGGCATGACGATGATGTTCGGCATGATGTCTGGTGTGAACGCGTTTCGAATTGAGAAATTGAAACATACGGATATTCGCTTGCTCATTGCGCCGCTTAGAAAAGAAGTGGCGATTACGGGGAATTTCATTGGTGAACTGGTCGTTCAAGCGATTTCTTTAGTTTTGCTTATGACGGTTTCCCAATTGTTCTTTGACGTGAACTGGGGGAGTGCGGTCCTCATCATCGCGGCCGTTTATTTCAGCCTCGCTTTGTTCTCCGTATCATTTGGCATGGCGATTGACGTTCTATCTAACGGTAATGCAGCAGGGGCTGCCGTTTCGAGCATTATTGTCCAAATTTTTGCTTTCCTAGGCGGGGCTTACTTCCCTATGATAAGTCCGACAATTCAAAAGCTCTCCCCAATTGGTTGGGCGAACATTAGTATTCGCGATATTCTTTACAACGGACAACTTTCCGCGGCTATCATGCCGATTGTAATTAATGTCGGCTTTGCCATTCTCTTTATTGGCCTCATTGCTATAACGCAAAAGCGAAAGGAAGTGTATTAAGATGGCGCAAATGGGTTGGATTTTCAAACATAATTGGGACGTATTAAAGAAATCAAAAGTCCGTATGATTATGATTATAGGTCTTCCAATTTTGAGTATTTTAATTTACTTTTTTTCCTACGGCACACAGATGAATGACACGACAGTTTTAAAACTGGGTGTAGTGAATCAGGACTCGGGTGTGTATACGAATCAATTGGTGACATTTTTAAAAGAAGATAACGCCGGCATGAAAGAGGTTTCCTATGAAAAAGGCAAAGCCGAACTAATTGGCGGCCAGCTGGATGCGCTCATTTTAATTCAAAAAGGTGCTAATGATAGTTTAGCGAACCAAACGGCGAGCGACTTTAAAATTGAGTCGATTCAAGGCGAAAATACGATAAACACGACCAAAATGCTACTTTCAAATGAGATTAATAAACTTTTGAAGTTGGAGAAACTAGGCGGGCAAGCAAATTTTGAGCAGACGGTCAAAACGTATGACGCTTCAAAATTACCGATTGAAAACACCGACCTAAAGGATCAATCGGACATTGAAAAGATGATGTCGGCCCAAATTCTTGGCTTTCTATGCATGATGCTGCTTTATGCAGCTGGCAGTCTCGGGGAGCTCATTTTAAAAGAAAAGGAGGAAGGGACGTTTTACCGCTTAATGTCCACGCCGCTCTCCAGCAAAAAGTATTTGCTTGGCAATGCGCTTTTCGCCTATGTGATTGTGCTTGTTGAGGTGCTGATTTGTCTCTTTGCGATGCGTTTTGCCTTCCGGATTAATCCGGGTGTTGCATACGTTGATTTATTTGCAATCCTTGCGGTGTTCTCACTGATGGCGGTCGTGCTGTCACTCGCATTCGGCTTTGTCGCAGGAAGCAGAAGGAGTATTTCAGCGATGCAAACGACGATTTTCACGATTTCAACGCTACTTTCTGGCGCACTAATCCCGATTGCTATCATGCCAGAAATCATGCAAAAAATCGCCGCTTTCATGCCGCAATACTGGGTGATGGACGCCGTCTCAAAACTCCAACAAAACGGAACACTTGCCGATTTAAGTTTAAACATCATCATTTTACTCGGCTACACCCTCCTATTTTTCAGCATTGCCAGCTACAAATTCGCAAAAAACAAGGAGCTCCGGTCGTTTGTTTAAACCAAACATAAAAAATCCCCCACCAGAGTTTTTATTTTGGCGGGGGATTTTAACGGGATTAGGATTTATGGTACATAAATTGAAACAGCGGCGAATGAGTTTGAAAGTAAGGTCACAACAGAATCTACATTTCATAATACGTAGATTAAAACAAAACAACGCGGTTAATTGAACAGTCCGCGAAAGAAATTTACATTTCACAATACATAGATTAAAACAATGTCATCACTCAAAAAAACGAAAAACTGGAATTATTTACATTTCACAATACATAGATTAAAACATTTCCGCTTGATATTCTTTGTCTTCTGTCATGAGAATTTACATTTCACAATACATAGATTAAAACGTAAATATAACCAAGTACTAACTTACCATTTTTGTCATTTACATTTCACAATACATAGATTAAAACGAATTCTCATGTTTCACAAAAGATGAAGAGTACGTATTTACATTTCACAATACATAGATTAAAACGACATCGTACACGTAAAAGTAACGGAAGTATAGGAATTTACATTTCACAATACATAGATTAAAACTGGTACCCTCTCGAGCTCTACTCTCATCATAGCTCAAAAGTGGTTTTCTGTCGACCCTAGATTTTTGGGTGGAAAATGGGATGGAAAAACGAATTGATTGTTCCATTATCTCCTCGTTCTCCTACTCTCCCAATGATTCCCAACTTTCTGTCGTTCCCCCAGCAATTTTACGTTACCGAACATCGACAGAAAACCCCGATATACATCGTACCGGGGCGATAGGTCATTTGTTTTTTAATGCTTGGACTTTTTCTTCGTCAGGCGTTACGAAATAGGTCGTTTGATTATCGTAAATGACGTAGCCGGGTTTGGCGCCGTTTGGTTTTTTCACGTGCTTGACGAGCGTTGCGTCAACGGGGACGGTGCTTGATAGACGTGCTTTTGAGAAATAAGCGGCAATCATGGCGGCCTCTTCGATGGCTGTTTCATCGGGATTCGGGTCTTGGATCACAACATGCGAACCAGGCAAATCCTTGACGTGGAACCACAGTTCGTTGTTTTTTGCGAGTTTATTCGTCAAATATTCGTTTTGTTTGTTGTTTTTTCCGACTAAAATCGGTAGGCCACTTGTTGAGGTGTATTTTTCGAGTTTGGGCGCAGCGTTTTTTTGACGGCTGTTTTTTGGTTTCTTGTAACGAAGGTAGCCTTGTTCGGCGAGTTCTTGCCGGATTTCTTCTACGTCGCTCGGGCCGGCCGTTTCCAGTTGTGCAAGAACATTATCCAAGTAGGCGATTTCTTCCTGCGTCAGTGCGATTTGTTCCTCAACGTACGCCACAGCATTACGGAGTTTCTGGTAGCGCGTAAAATAGCGCTGGGCGTTTTGTGAAGGCGTTAGGCGCGTATCAAGCGGGATTGTCACATCTGGCAAGGCCTCATCATAAAAATTTTGCACCGTCACGTTTGCCATACCTTTTTCCATTTTGTATAAACTCGCCGTAAGCAGTTCGCCTTGAATGCGGAACTCGTCAGCCTTTTCCGTTTCAACAAGCGTATTTTCCAGTTTTTCAATCTTTAAAACGTTGCGCGCCCGTTCGTTCGCCAAAAGACGCTCCAAATCATGCCCCATTTGATGGACGCGGTCACGCCGCGCTTTCCCGCTATAAAATGCATCGAGCAATTCACTCAAAGAATCAAAACGCTTCGCATGAGCCTCAAGCGCTAGCGGCATAAAATAATAATCTTCCTTCTCGTTACGCACGAAAGTATGCGGCACAGCTTTTTGGCCTAAAAAGGTTGGAATTTCCTGCAAAACAGAAAAGAAGGCAGACTGTAGCGAATTTGGACTAGCGTCACCCGCCCGGTGGACAATTTCCAGAGCGAGAAGTGGGCTGAAACCCGCGAAATGTTTCACGAGAGCTTTGGCCGAATCTTCCTCTGGCGAAATGAATGTCTCCAAATCAGCCGCAGAAATCGTGAACGGGTCGATTTTGTTTGCCTTAGGCGGTAAAATATACTCGGCGCCCGGAAGTAGTGTCCGGTAACTATTTTGCGCAGGACTAATATGTTTTATGCAATCAATAATCGTTCCTTTTTGACGATCCACAAGCGTTAAATTGCTGTGACGTCCCATAATTTCAATATACAAATCTAAAAAACGATTTTCTCCAATATCGTCTTTTCCGCGGAACCCCAGCACGAGAATCCGCTCATTCGGCTCCTGCCTAACTTCCTCGATGATGGCGCCTTCCAAATGTTTGCGCAAAAGCATACAAAACATCGGCGGATTCGGTGGATTTTCGGGCACATCTGTCGTCCACTGCACACGCGCATAACTTGGGTGCGCTGAAATGAGCAGGCGTTTATTTTCGCGGTTTTTTCGGATATAAAGCAAAAGTTCGTGCGGAAACGGCTGATGAATCTTCATAATGCGTCCACTTTCCGCGCCTTCTTTAATTTCTTCGGTCATAGCTTTTAAAAACATTGCATCAAATGCCATTTTTATTCTTCCTTTACTTGTTTGTTACGTACTATTGTATCACAATTTTAAGTTTAACTATGCAAGTAGCACGAGCTTTGCTATAATAATTAGGTGAAACTAGTATAAGAGGTGGCGAATCTTATGGTGAAAAGCATGACAGGTTTCGGTCGAAAAACGAAAGAAAATGATGATTGTAAGGTGACGGTTGAATTAAAGGCAGTCAATCATCGATATTTTGAGGCAGTTTTTCGCATACCTAGGCAATTCGCTTATCTCGAAACAAAGCTTAAAAAGACGCTTTCGGGGGTTTTAAAGCGCGGGCGAGTGGAGTGCTTTATTTCGTTTGAAGGGGCACAAATTGCGAAGCATCACTTGGCGGTGGACTTTGAACTGGCCGACGAGTATTACCGGTTCTTGAAACAAGCGGAAGCGCGTTATGAGTTCTCGGAAAGCTTGACGATGCGTGACTTTTTAGCGGATCCTGTTTTTCTTGAAGTTCGTGAAAGTAGCGAGGCTGACTCGGCGCTTGAAGCCCTTGTTTTAGAAACAGTTCACGGGGCAACAAAAAGGCTTGATGAGATGCGCAGTTTAGAAGGCGCTGAAATAGCGCTCTATTTTAAATCGCACTTAGAGGCATTCGAGTCGTGCATGCTTGCGGTGCGTCAGGCGATTCCAGAGATGGAAGCCGCATATAAAGCGCGTCTTCAGGAACGGCTAGCAAAACTCGCGGAAGCCGAATTTGACGAGCGCATGATGCTCACGGAACTCGGTTTATTCCTAGAAAAAGCCGACATTAACGAAGAAACCGAACGGCTGGATAGCCATTTGAAACAGTTTTATAGTATACTTACGCAAGAAGGCGCAGTGGGGCGAAAGCTGGATTTCCTAATTCAAGAGATGAACCGGGAAGTGAATACGATTGGGTCGAAAGCGATGTCGATAACGATTACTGAGAATGTCGTGGAAATGAAAACGACGCTTGAAAAAATTCGTGAACAAGTCCAAAATGTGGAATGACTTTAGAAATGAGGTAAGGGAATGACGGAAAGAGGCCTTTTAATTGTTCTTTCAGGACCGAGTGGGGTTGGTAAAGGAACGGTAAGGGAAGCGGTCTTTCGGGACCCGGAAACGAAATTCGAATACTCGATTTCGATGACAACGAGAAAGCCGCGCGAAGGCGAACAAGAGGCGGTTGACTACTATTTCAGAAGCCGCGAGGAGTTTGAGCAAGCTATCGCTGACGGCAAAATGCTCGAATACGCCGAATATGTCGGCAACTACTACGGAACGCCGCTCGATTATGTCGAGGAAAAGCTTGCTAACGGCATCGATATTTTTTTGGAAATTGAGATTCAAGGCGCGATGCAAGTGAAAAAAAGAATGCCAGAAGGTGTTTTCATTTTCCTAACACCGCCAGATCTCGGCGAACTCAAAAACCGCCTAATCGGTCGCGGCACAGAAACACTCGAAGTCGTCGAAGCGCGAATGAAAACCGCTAAAGAAGAAATTGAAATGATGGCTTCCTATGATTATGCGGTCGTAAATGACGTCGTCCTTGACGCTGTCCGCAAAATTAAAGGCATTGTCGAAACAGAACATTTAAAAACGGAGCGTGTGATTCACCGCTATCAAAATATGTTGGAGGAGATTTAATTATGATGTTATACCCATCGATTGATAATTTACTTTTAAAAATTGATTCAAAATACTCTTTAGTAACTGTTGCGGCTGCTCGCGCTAGAGCGATGCAAGCAGAAAACGACCCAGGCTCGTTACCCACTTACGAATCTCATAAATATGTTGGAAAAGCACTGGAAGAAGTTCACGCTGGCAAACTAGTAATTGCGAAAGACGCTGAATAAAACGAAAAGCGAATGAGAAGTCATTCGCTTTTTTTGTACGAGAAACTATTAAAAGAGACTAGAAACTTGGGCTTTTTTATGTGTAATATATAAGTGTATCTTTACATACATGAAAAATAATCGTATCCAGATGAGCTATTCATCCGTGACAAAAGAGTGCCCAAAAGTAATTGCGGGGCGCTCTTTTATTTTCAAAAACGCAAGCGTAATCTTCCTTGCCAAAACATGTTATAATAAAAAGGATTATGTGGACTTGAGGTGAATCAAAGTGAATGGAAAAAATATTTTACTAGCGGTATCAGGCGGCATTGCGGTTTATAAGGCGGTTGCCCTTACAAGTAAATTGACGCAGGCAGGCGCGAATGTGAAAGTGATGATGACGGAGCATGCGATGGAATTTGTCCCTCCGCTTTCTTTTCAAGTTTTATCCAGAAATGATGTTTATACAAACACTTTTGATGAAAAAAATTCGAAAGTGGTGGCGCATATTGATCTTGCGGACTGGGCTGACCTTGTGATTGTCGCACCTGCAACCGCGAATATTATTGCAAAAATGGCGAACGGGCAAGCAGATGATATGGTGACGACAACGCTTCTTGCGACAGAAGCTCCGGTTTGGGTGGCACCAGCGATGAATGTGCATATGATTCAGCACAAGGCGGTCGTGCGAAACATTAACCAGCTTTATGCAGACGGCGTGCGCTTTATCGAGCCAGAAGAAGGGTACCTTGCTTGTGGCTATGTTGGCCGCGGGCGGCTTGAGGAGCCTGAAAAAATCGTTCTGCGCATTCGTGAGTTTTTTTTAGAAGATGAAACGATACTTTTAGGGAAAAACGTGCTCGTAACAGCCGGTGCGACACGCGAAAAACTAGATCCCGTCCGCTACTTTACGAACCATTCAACAGGGAAGATGGGCTTTGCTGTCGCAGAGGCGGCAAAACGCGCCGGAGCGAATGTAACACTTGTAACGAGTGCACGTGAGCGTTTAGTCCCACCTGGCGTGAACGTTTTATACGTGGAATCGGCTGAGGAGATGTATGCGGCGGTGAAGGAAAATCAGGCGAAACAAGATGCATTTGTGATGACGGCTGCAGTTGCGGACTATACGCCGCAGCGGGTGAGCGAGCAGAAAATTAAAAAGCAACCGGGCGACTTCACGGTTGAGATGAAGCGGACGAAGGATATTTTGGCTGACGTTGGTGAAACGAAATCAGACGCGCAAGTGGTTATTGGGTTTGCGGCGGAGACTGAAAATGTGCGCGAAAATGCGCTTAAGAAATTAAAATCTAAAAACGCTGACTTTATTGTGGCGAATGATATAACAGACGCGGGTGCGGGGTTTGGCACCGATACGAATATTGTGACGATTTACGGGGCAAATGGCGGCGAAGAAAGTTACCCCCTTTTAGACAAAAGTGAAGTGGCGAAAGAAATTGTGAAGCGAATTGCGGACCGATTGGAGCCGAACGAATGATTCAAATTGCGAAAGTGATTGTAGATGTTCCGGCGATGCAAGTCGACAGGCCGTTTGATTATGTTTTGCCGGAAAATTTGGTTGACCTTGTGATGGTCGGGACGCGGGTTTCTGTGCCATTTGGAAATCGGAAGGTGCAAGGCTTTGTTGTTGAGCTAGGCGAGGCGGCAGATGTTGCGAAACTTAAAACGATTGACTCGGTGATGGACGTGCTGCCAGTTTTAAATGAGGAGCTGCTTGAACTGGGCGACTGGCTCGCGAAAGAAACGCTCGCGTTCCGCGTTTCGGTGTATCAGGCGATGTTGCCGGCTGTTCTTCGGGCTAAATATGAGAAATACGTGGTACGACTTGATACGGAAGACGACGAATTAGAGCGGCTTTTTGAAGGATATGAAACGCTGCCGTTTAAAGAACTAGAGGCGCGTGGCATTTTAAAAAGCGTACAGAAATATTTGCGCAGTGGCCAAATTGAACTCGCGCATGCTGTGAAAAATAAAGTGACGAATAAAAAAATGCGTGTTGCTAAATGTGAATTGTCGCTAAGTCAGTTGCATGATGCGCGTTCTGATTTGCCGAAAAATGCGAAAGCGCAGGCCAAATTGCTCGCGTTTTTTGAAACTAGCGATGCGGAATTTGTGCCCGTCAAGCAGCTGAAGGAAGAGCTTGGTGTGAGCCAACAGGCTATTAGTAAGCTAGTTGAACAGGGCGCGCTTAGTCTTGCAGACAAAATTGTGAGCCGGGACCCTTATGAGAGTCGCGAGTTTGAACGGACAACGCCGCTCTCGCTTTCTGAGGAACAACAGACGGCTTGCGACCGGATTCTGCTTTCGGCAAATGAAGCAAGCCCAGAAACTTTTTTGTTGCACGGCGTAACAGGAAGCGGGAAGACGGAAATTTATTTGCAATCCATTGCGGAAGTTTTACAAAAAGGAAAAGAAGCCATTGTGCTCGTTCCAGAAATTTCCTTGACGCCGCAAATGGTCGAGCGGTTTAAAAGTCGATTTGGCGACGCGGTGGCGGTTTTGCACAGCGCCCTTTCGCACGGTGAAAAATATGATGAATGGCGAAAAATTGAGCGGAAAGAAGCGAAAGTCGTTGTTGGCGCGCGTTCGGCCGTGTTTGCACCCTTTGAAAATTTGGGGCTCATTATTATCGATGAGGAGCACGAGGCAACGTACAAGCAAGAAGATAATCCGCGTTACCACGCGCGCGATGTTGCCATTTGGCGGGCTAAACGTCACGGCTGCCCAGTTGTACTCGGTAGCGCCACGCCGTCGCTCGAATCCTATGCGCGCGCAACAAAAAACGTCTACAGCTTGCTAGAGCTTCCAACGCGAATCAACAAACAAGAAATGCCAGAAGTGCACGTAGTAGACATGCGCGAAGAACTACGTAGCGAAAACCGCACAGAATTTTCACGCACACTGCTCGAAAAAATCAAAGAACGAATCGAACGAAAAGAGCAAACCGTCCTGCTTTTGAATAAAAGGGGATATGCCTCATTCGTCATGTGTCGCGACTGTGGATATGTGGTGGAGTGCCCCAATTGTGATATTTCACTTACCTACCATCAAGCGACACATAAAATGAAATGCCACTACTGCGGCCACGAAGAGCGCGTCCCAATGAAATGCCCATCATGCGAGAGCGAGCACATTCGTTACTTCGGGACGGGCACGCAAAAAGTGGAGGAAAGCCTTGCGAAATTAATTCCCGAGGCGCGCGTCATTCGAATGGACGTGGATACGACGCGCAAAAAAGGGGCACACGAAAAGCTTCTCTCGCGCTTTCAAAACGGCGAAGCTGATATTCTGCTTGGCACGCAAATGATTGCCAAAGGGCTTGATTTTCCGAACATTACCCTTGTCGGCGTTTTAAATGCTGACACGATGCTGTTCTTACCCGATTTTAGATCAGCCGAAAGAACATTTCAGTTGCTCACGCAAGTGAGTGGACGCGCTGGGCGGCATGTTTTACCCGGAGAAGTGGTTGTGCAAAGTTATAGCCCTGAACATTACAGCATTCAGTACGCGAAAACGCATGACTACCACGGCTTTTACGGTCACGAAATGTTGATGCGCCGCCGCGGAGAATACCCGCCGTTCTACTTCCTGACGCTTATTAACGTGAGTCACGAAGACGAGCGGAAAGTGATAAAAACGATTCAAGACATGGCGAGCTACTTGCGCTCTAAGCTTGGGCGGGATTCGATTATTTTAGGGCCAGTTCCAAGTACCATCAGTCGTATTAAAAATAAGTATCGCTACCAGTGCATGATTAAATATAAACAAGAACCAGCTTTGAAAGAGGAGCTTAAGATGCTACTTGAGCACTACCAAAAAGAACAAGCGAAAGGACTTGCGATTTCAATTGATGTGGAGCCGTACGTTCTGATGTAAGGAGTGAAAAAATGGAAAAAATTATTTTTATGGGGACGCCAGATTTTGCGGTGCCCGTTTTGAAAAATTTAGCTGAAAAATATGACGTGGTTGCCGTCGTAACTCAGCCAGACCGAGTGCTCGGACGAAAACGCGTTTTAACGGCACCACCGGTTAAGGTTGCGGCAAACGAACTCGGCATTCCTGTTTACCAGCCTGAAAAATTGCGTGCATCAGAAGAATTAGACGCCTTACTCGCGCTTGATGTGGATTTGCTCGTGACAGCGGCTTATGGGCAGATTTTGCCGAACAATTTGCTTGCGCTACCTAAAAAGGGCGCGATTAATGTGCATGCTTCACTGCTTCCAGAGTACCGCGGCGGCGCGCCGATTCATTATGCGGTCATGGACGGGAAGGCGGAAACGGGCGTGACGATTATGTACATGGTGGAAAAACTAGACGCCGGCGATATGATTGCGCAGCGCAGTATGCCAATTACGGACGAAGATGATACGGGCACGATGTTTGAAAAATTAGCAGTGCTTGGCGCGGCACTTTTAATGGATACGTTGCCAGACTTTTTGGCAGGGAAGATAAACGCGGTGCCGCAAAATCCGGAAAAGGTTACGTTTGCACGCAATGTGTCACGCGAACAGGAAAAACTCGATTTTTCTAAAGAAGCGCGGGTTGTGTGGAACCATATTCGCGGGCTTTCGCCGTTTCCAGTTGCGTACACGACATTTGAAGGAAAACCGTTTAAAATTTGGCGGGCGCATCTATCTAGCGAGCAAACTGATCTTTCGCCGGGAAGTTTTGTGCTGCTCACAAAATCAACATTTGGCATTGTGTGCGGTGATGGCAATCTTGTCGTGCCAGAAATTGTTCAACCTTTTGGGAAGCCGAAAATGGACGCGAATGCGTTTATTCAAGGAACGCTCCGAAATATTTCAAAGGAAGTTAGGTTTGGTGATTAAATGAAAAAAGAAGTTCGTGAAATTGCGCTTGAACTAATTGAAAAAGTAGAAAATCAAGGTTCTTATAGCCATTTACTTATTAATGATGCTTTAAAAAAACAAGATTTAAATGTAGCGGATAGAGGGCTTTTGACAGAACTAGTTTACGGGACAATTCAACGGAAAATTACGCTTGATTTTTTCCTTGAGCCGTTTTTGAAAAAGACGCCAGAAGATTGGGTGCAAAATTTGCTGCGGTTGTCAGTTTATCAAATGCAATTTTTGGATAAAATTCCCGAACATGCGATTTTACACGAAGCTGGTGAAATTGCGCGGAAGCGCGGTCATGATGGCGTAACGAAATTTGTGAACGGCGTTTTGCGCAACATCATTCGCCGAGGCGTACCAGCCATTGATGCGATTTCAGACGACGTGACGCGGCTTAGCGTTCAAGTTAGCCTGCCAGAATGGCTTGCAGCACGTTTTATCAAACAATTTGGGTACGAGCGCGCACTTGAACTTGGAGAGGCCTTTTTAGTTCCGCCAAATCAAACGGTACGTGTGAATGTAACTGAAACCAATCCGAAGTCACTCGTAAAAGAGTTTGCGGACCAAGGAATTTCTGCAAAAGTGTCGGAGATTATACCAGAGGCCCTGGAGATTGAAAAAGGAAGCATCGCAAATACGAACGCTTTTAAAACCGGAAAATGTACCATTCAAGACGAAAGTTCGATGATTGTGGCCTATGCGCTCGAGCTTACGGACGACTTGGACGTTTTAGATGCGTGTTCGGCTCCTGGGGGAAAAACCACGCATATTGCGGAGAAGATGAACGGGACTGGCAGTGTGATGGCGCTTGATATCCACGCTCATAAAACGAAACTCGTAGCGAGTGCGGCTAGTCGGTTGAATTTATTAAACGTGCGAACGCTCGCTTTAGATGCGAGAAGTGCAACAAGCGAATTCGAAACAAAAAGTTTTGACCGCGTTTTAGTGGACGCACCTTGTTCTGGGTTTGGCGTGCTAAAACGAAAACCAGATATTAAATACAGTAAAAAGCCTGATGATATTGCGCGACTTAGCGAAATTCAGCTCGCAATTTTAGATGAAGTTAGCCAACTTGTTAAAGAAAATGGTATATTAGTGTATAGTACTTGTACGATTGACAGGGAAGAAAATGCCGAAGTTGTGCAGAAATTTCTGGAGAAGCATCCAGAGTTTGAGGCGAAATCGGTTACTGTCCCGAAATCGTTAGAACATTTAAAGACGGGCAATGACTTACAAATTTTACCGACGGATTTTGGAAGCGACGGATTTTATGTTGCGAGTTTCAAACGGCGCCCTTAAGATTGGAGAGAGAAACTATGCAAGTTGAATTTAGAACGGACAGAGGAAGAATCAGACACCATAATGAAGATAACGGTGGTGTTTTTGAAAATAAAACTGGGAATCCAATTGTCATAGTTGCAGATGGAATGGGCGGTCATCGCGCCGGTGATGTTGCCTCAGAAATGGCCGTTAAACTTCTTAGTGAAGCTTGGCAGGAAACAGAAGAATTTTTACACGCGAATGATGTGGAAGACTGGTTTCGCATTGTGATTCAAAAAATCAATCGCGTCATTACCGCAGAAGCAGAAAAGGAACCTGAGCTAAAAGGAATGGGCACGACGCTAGTCGCTGCGATTTTCACGCGAAGTCAAGCCATCATTGCCAATGTTGGTGACAGCCGCGGTTACTTGCTTCAAGGCGAGAAATTTGTGCAAATTACGGAAGACCATTCACTTGTGAACGAGCTTCTTCGCAAAGGTGAAATTTCGAAAGAAGACGCGGAAAATCATCCACGCAAAAATATTTTACTTCGCGCATTAGGCGTGGAAGGTTTTGTTGACACGGATACGTTTATTACACCATTTCAAACAGAAGATATTTTGCTACTCTGTTCAGATGGGCTAAGCAACATGATTTCGGAGGCAGAAATGCGACAAGTTTTAACCAGCAAAAGAACACTTGCTGAAAAAGCTGATTCGCTTATTACGAAAGCAAACGCAAACGGCGGAGAAGATAATATTACCGTGTTACTACTTAAACGGGATAACGTAAGAAAAGGGGGTGACTCATCATGATGATTGGAAAACGACTAAGCGGACGATATAAAATTTTAAGCCCAATTGGCGGCGGCGGAATGGCTAATGTATTTTTAGCACACGATATGATTTTAGACCGCGATGTGGCAGTGAAAATCTTGCGAATTGATTTAGCTGATGAAAGCAATTTGATTCGTCGCTTCCAGCGTGAGGCGCAGTCAGCAACAAGTTTAGTGCACCCCAATATTGTTGGCATCTATGATGTCGGTGAAGAAAATGATTTGCACTACATTGTTATGGAATACGTGGAAGGCATGGATTTAAAACAATACATTCAAGAAAAACACCCGATTCCATTTGATGAAGCCGTTGAAATTATGAAGCAAATTGTTTCAGCCATTTCGGCAGCGCATAAATATCATATCATTCACCGTGATATTAAACCGCAAAATATTTTAATCGACCATGATGGAGTTGTGAAAATTACGGATTTCGGAATTGCGATGGCGCTTTCGGAAACCTCAATTACGCAAACCAATTCGCTTGTCGGCTCTGTGCACTATTTATCTCCCGAGCAAGCGCGCGGCGGCATGGCGACTCAAAAATCAGATATTTATTCGCTCGGAATTGTGCTTTATGAGCTTCTAAGCGGACAAGTTCCTTATGACGGGGAATCCGCTGTATCCATTGCGATTAAACATTTACAGGGAAGCATTCCGTCTGTTCGAGAGACGAATCCTGCTATCCCGCAAAGCTTGGAAAATATTATTATTAAAGCAACGGCAAAAGATCCTGCTGCCCGCTACCAGTCTGCTGAAGAAATGGAAGAAGATTTAGAAACTTGTTTAAATGAAGACCGCCTGAACGAGCCTAAATTTATTCCGAACACGGACGACGGGGATACAAAAACGATTCCCATTATTGCGACGAAAAACGCGATGCGCAACTTAGATGATACCGTCACACAAACGCCGCTTGCAGAAGAAGAGGCAATCAAAGAAGGCGACGCGGATGGGAAAAAGCCGAAGAAAAAAATGAGCAAGAAAAAGAAAATTTTCTGGATTGTTTTTGGCGTCATTTTGCTATTTGCAGGAATCATTTTAACGCTTTGGTTGCTCGGAAAAAATCCAACAGAATTTGAAGTGCCAGATGTTAGTGGTAAAACCGAATCACAAGCCATTTCTTTGCTACAAAAAGAAGGGTTTACGATTGGAAGAACCATTGAAAAGAATAGCGATTCTGTTAAAGATGGAGATGTTATCAATACCGACCCTGAAGCTGGGGAAATGAAAGAAAAAGGTGCTAAAATAACACTTTATGTTAGTATCGGCTCTAAAAAAGTCACGATGGAAGATTATTCTGGTAGGAGCTATGAGGATACGGAAACAGTTTTAAAAGAACAGGGCTTTAAATCCGTTTCGAAAAAAGAAGAATATAGCGATACCGTAGAAGCAGGGATGATAATCTCGCAAAGTCCTGCTGCTGGAACGGATGTTGTGGCGAAAGATACAGATGTTGAGCTAATGGTGAGTCGCGGTAAAGCACCAATTACATTAAAAGATTTACGCGGCTATAATCAAACAGCACTCGATGACTATGCTTCCTCGGTCGGAATTACGATCCAAACAACAGAACAAAACAGCGATACGGTTGAAAAAGGACAAGTGATTTCGCAGTCACCTGCCGCAGGTACGACGATAAACGCCGGATCAACGGTGAATGTTGTGATTTCCAAAGGACCGAAAGAAAAAGCAGTAAAAAGCGTGACAAAAACGATTCAAATTCCGTATGGTGATGCAGGTTCAGGCGGCGACGGCGACTCGCCGAAACCAAAACATGTTAAAATTTATATTGATGATAAAAATCATTCGATGTCAACCCCGTATCGCGAACTAGATATTACCGAAAATACAAGTGTTACGATTACGTTTGAAATTGAAGAAGGTTCAAAAGGAAGCTATAAAATTTTGCGTGATGATGAAACTATTGATGAAGGTACGGTAGATTATCCGAATTAAAGGAGGTCGTAAAACTGGAAGGACAAATTATTAAAGCGTTAAGTGGTTTTTACTACGTGTTTCATGAAGGTACGGTCTATCAAACGAGAGCAAGAGGAAACTTTCGAAAACGAAAACTAACGCCTCTTGTTGGTGATGACGTCACTTTTCAAGCGGATAATCAGACGGACGGTTATATTTTAGATATTTTACCTCGTGAAAATGAATTAGTTCGTCCGCCTGTTGCGAACATTGATATTGCTATCCTCATTTTCTCAGCAGTGGAACCGGACTTCTCCACCAATTTAACCGACCGCTTTCTAGTTGCGATTGAAAAAGAAGATATTCGTCCGGTGATTGGCATCAGTAAGATGGATTTAGCCACAGAAGAAGAAAGAAAAGCCATTGAAAATTACCGCGATATTTATGTAAATGCTGGATACGAGGTATTTTTGACTGGGAGCGATGTTGATAAAGCTGCTATTTTGGACTTGATTCACGGAAAAACCGCGGTTATTGCGGGGCAATCGGGTGTTGGTAAGTCGACCTTTTTAAATCAATTAAATCCTGATTTAACTTTGCAGACGGGGGAAATTTCAACTTCTCTCGGCCGCGGTCGGCATACGACACGACATGTAGAGCTTTTGCCAATTGGTGATGGTTTTATCGCCGATACACCCGGATTTAGTTCCATTGAATGGGATAATTTAGAGCCTGAAAACTTACAATTTTGTTTTCCAGAAATTGAAGATCGGCGCTCTGGCTGTAAATTTCGCGGTTGTTTACATGAAAATGAACCCAATTGTGCGGTGAAAACAGCTGTTTTAGAAGATGAAATTGCCGATTTTCGTTATGAGCATTACTTACAAATTTTAACGGAATTAAAAAATAGAAAGCCGAGGTATTCATGATGGGAAAAATTGCACCTTCAATTTTAAGCGCAGACTTTGCGAATTTGGAAAAAGATATTGCCGAAGTAGAACGCTTAGGCGCCGATTATTTGCATATTGATGTGATGGACGGCCATTTTGTTCCTAATATTACGTTTGGTCCAGATGTCGTAAAAGCAATTAGACCGCGCACCAAATTGCCGCTTGACGTCCATTTAATGATTGAAAACCCAGATAACTACATTCCGCAATTTGCAAAAGCTGGCGCCGATTACATTTCTGTCCACGTTGAAGCATGCACGCACTTGCACCGCACGCTCCAACACATTCGCTCATTCGACGTGAAAGCGGCTGCCGTACTGAATCCCGCAACACCCATTGACACGCTTTTCCACGTGTTAAATGAGCTTGATATGGTTCTCTTTATGACCGTCAACCCGGGATTTGGTGGGCAAAGCTTTATTCCAGAAGTGCTAGAAAAAATCGCGGCGTTTAAAGCGTTGATTGATGAAAAAGGACTCGATATTGAAATCGAAGTGGACGGTGGCGTTAATCGTGAAACAGCTAAAGCATGCTTAGATGCTGGCGCTAATGTTTTCGTTGCTGGAAGCTACATTTATGGAAATAAAGATCGTAAAATTCCAATGGATAATCTCCGCGTTGTCGTTGGAAACTAGAAGGGGAGCAATAGGCTTAAGTACACCTATTGCTTCTTTTTTGGAAAGGAAGAAAACGATGAAAATTGTCAACATTATGGTCGGCGGTCCTGCGTCTGAACTGCCCGATTTAAAACCCTATACGAACGAAAAAAGCACTTGGCTAGGCGTCGATGGTGGGGCAAAACGCCTGCTCGATTTAAATATCCCCTTTGAAATAGCTTTAGGAGATTTCGACTCGCTAACGAAAGCGGAACTTGCCGACTTAAAAACAAAAGTAGCAGACGTACGCGTTTTTCCAGCTGAAAAAGATCAAACCGATACGGAAATCGGATTAGAAGCCGCAATTGCAATGGAGCCCAACTTGATTCGTATTTTCGGCGCGACAGGTGGCCGAATGGACCATTTACTGGCGAATTTAATGATGCTCGCACAACCAAAGTTTTTTGATGCAATTCCGCTCGTTGAAATGATTGACCGCTACAATTACATGAAAATGTATGCGCCTGGCGAGTATACGCTTGTCAAACAGGCGGACAAAAAATATGTAGCCTTTACGACCATGTCAAACGTCAGCGGTTTAACTTTAAAAGGGTTTAAATATCCGTTAGAAAATGCCGATTTCCCGTTTGGTAGGGCGCTGTCGAGCAATGAATTTAGCCAATCCAAAGCCGCTTTTTCGTTTCAAACCGGCTTGATATTAATGACACAAAGTAAGGATGAGTAAAAATGCCATTTTGGAAAAATAAAAGAAATTTAGCACTTATTTTCGGAGGACTCGCGATTTTGTTTAGCTTTTACATTGAAGTCGTCTCCGCAAAAAATGTTTTCTCAGGAAACTATTCGGCTGATTTAAAAGTGCCAATCATGCTTATGTTTATCGCAAGCATCATCTTTTTTGCGAGTTTCGTTGTTGGATACAGCTTTTTATGGCAAAAAAAATACAAAATCGCCATTCCGATTTTGGTTGTAAGCGGCGTTCCCGCCTTTATTTTCCTACATATTTTTTCAGGTATGTTTATGATTATTTGCGGAGTGCTTGCAAAATCAGTAAGTGATAATCTGCCAAAAGAGTCTGGGCATAGTTAACATTTGTTCTGTAAAAGAAATAAGTCTAAATTTAGTCATAACGCCATCTTTAAAAATGGGTTTCACTGAATTTAGGCTTATTTTTTATGTAAGTACCAGTGTTTTTTTTGTAAGCGTTTTACAAAAAGAAAAGAAAAAATGCACCGAATGGAATCGCTGCATTTATCTTGCTTCAATTAAACGCGTTCTACTTTACCAGATTTAAGCGCACGAGTAGAAACCCAAACTTTTTTCGGTTTACCATTTACGAGGATACGAACCTTTTGAAGATTAGCTTTCCAAGTACGTTTGCTTGAATTCATCGCATGCGAGCGACGGTTACCAGAACGAGATTTACGACCTGTAATTACGCATTCTTTTGCCATAACTTAACCCCTCCTTACCAGAAGTTCTCATAAGACGTTTATATCAAGACAGACAGAAAACATCTTTTGTTAATTTCATACACTAGAATAATTTATCATACCTAGATGTTTCTTGCAAGTGTTTGCGCGAAATTAGTGCTAAGTTTTTTTACTTGACAGCAGGAGGACTTGAAATTAATAAGGTGAAAAAACAGATACTTTCAATCACTCATGGATTATAGTAAAATAGATGCGAACGGATAAAAACGTAGAACGAAAGTGAAAGAATGTGTGAGGAGGAGTTAAAATGTCACTTGAAATAGAAACAAAACTCGGCAAAGTAGATATTACAGATGAAGTTATTGCAACAATTGCTGGTGGGGCGGCAGAAGAAAACTTTGGGATTGTCGGCATGGCAAGCAGACACCAAATTCGCGACGGCTTAACAGACATTTTAGGAAGAGAAAACTATACAAAAGGCGTCATCGTTAGAAAAGAAGAAGATAGCCTTCATATTGATATGTACATCATTGTTCGTTTTGGAACGAAAATTTCAGAAGTAGCCTATAACGTGCAAGATCGCGTCAAATATACTTTAGAAAAAACACTCGGTTTAATTGTTGATTCAGTTAATATTTATGTGCAGGGTGTTAAAGTGCTAAACGAGGACTAAGGAGGATTATTTAACTTGAATACTTATCAGTTAGATGGAGAAAAATGGGCAACAATGATTGCGATGGGAGCGGAAAATTTATCAAAAAATGCTGATTTTGTTGATTCTTTAAATGTTTTTCCTGTCCCAGACGGCGATACTGGAACCAATATGAATTTATCGATGACAAGTGGCGCAGTGGAAGTTTCGGCGAATGACAAAACTAATGCCGGAGCCGTCAGTGCTAATTTAGCGAAGGGACTCTTGATGGGCGCGCGAGGAAATTCTGGCGTTATTTTATCCCAACTTTTTAGAGGGTTTTCAAAAGCTGTTGAAAATAAAGAAACATTATCGCCAGAAGACTTTGCAAGAGGCTTCGCAAAAGGCGTTGAAACCGCATATAAAGCTGTTATGAAACCGGTCGAAGGAACGATTTTAACTGTCGCGCGCGAGGCGGCAAAAGCTGGCTTACAAGCTTCTTTGGAGGAAAAGGCTACGATTGAAGTGGTCTTGGCGGAAATTATTGCAAAAGGCAAAATTGCACTGGATAATACGCCAAATTTATTGCCAGTTTTAAAAGAAGTAGGCGTTGTAGATAGCGGCGGCCAAGGGCTTATGATTATTTATGAAGGATTCTACGGTGCGCTAACTGGAAAAATGGAGGTGCCAAATTATATGGCTTCCATGAATGAACTCGTCAATGCTGAACACCATAAACACGTGCAAGATTTCATGTCCACTGAGGATATTACTTACGGGTATTGCACGGAAATTATGGTGCGCATTAATGAAAATAAACCCGGACAAAAAGCATTCAATGAAGAGGAATTCCGCAATCATTTGAGTACGATGGGCGATTCGCTTTTAGTCGTTTCAGATGATGAAGTGGCAAAAGTTCATGTGCACACTGAGCATCCAGGCGATG
The DNA here is from genome assembly GCF_900186135.1 of Listeria sp. ILCC792. Lineage (NCBI taxonomy): Bacteria > Bacillati > Bacillota > Bacilli > Caryophanales > Listeriaceae > Listeria > Listeria sp. ILCC792. The sequence goes on along the minus strand of NZ_FYBO01000003.1, from coordinate 182,874 downwards.
TGTTTAATTACGGTCAAGAGTTCGGTAGCTTGATTAAAATGAAAGTGGAGAATATGCGCGAGCAGCATGATGCGATTGTCGGAAAAAATGAAGATGTGAAACCGAAAACGCCGTTTGGAATTGTGACGGTTTCAGCAGGTGACGGAATGAAAGCCCTTTTTGAAAGCCTTGGGGCAGCAAATGTACTTTCAGGCGGTCAAACGATGAACCCTAGCACAGAGGATATCGTGGCTGCAATTAAAGCGGCGAATGCTGAACAAGTTTTTGTTTTGCCAAACAATAAAAATATTTTAATGGCGGCGGATCAGGCGGCGGCATTGCTAGGCGAAGAGCATGTGCAAGTGATTCCTACGAAAACGATTCCGCAAGGTCTAGCAAGTATGCTCGCTTTCCAAGCTGATGCGGATTTCAGCACAAATGTTGGGCAGATGAAAGAGGCGATCCAAGATGTTGCCAGTGGCCAAGTGACGACAGCCGTTCGTGATACAAGCGTGTCAGGCGTGGACATTAAAAAGGGTGATTATATCGGCATGGTAGAAGGTGCGATTAAAATTAGTCAAGCTGGACTGGAAGATACGGCCGTTGAAACGCTTCGTTTAATGCTAGATGAAGATAGCGAAATTGTGACGCTTATTTTAGGCGAAGGTGTATCAGAAGAAGATGCAGCCAAAATTGAAACGCGCATCACAGAAGAGTTTAGCGATGTAGAATTTGAAATCCATGAAGGCGGACAGCCCGTTTACCCGTATATTTTTTCAGTAGAATAAAGAAAAGAGGTGCCTCGTGAAATTTAATAGTGTATTTGATGTCATTGGCCCAGTGATGATTGGCCCGTCAAGCTCCCACACAGCAGGCGCGAGCCGCATTGGCGCCATCGCAAGAAGCGTCTTTAGTGAACAGCCCGCCCAAGTTGAAATTCATCTTTATGGTTCGTTTGCTAAAACATATAAAGGACACGGCACAGATGTTGCGCTCATCGGCGGACTTCTCGGATTCTTGCCGGACGACCCGCGCATGAAAGAGTCGCCAAAACTCGCTGAAGAGTGGGGCATGCACATTCAATTCATTGAAGAAACAGAAGAAGCACCCCACCCTAACACCGTTAAACTTGTGTTGAAAAATGGGATGAAGCAGATGACGCTCGTAGGCGCCTCTATTGGCGGCGGAAAAGTAGAAATCATTCGCCTTAATGAGTTTGAACTGGAGTTTACGGGTACTGCGCCAGCACTGCTCGTGCTACATGAAGATAAATTCGGCATTATTGCCTCGGTTACGAAAATTATTGCGGATTATGAAGTCAATATTGGCGCAATGAAAGTGTCACGCAAAATAAAAGGCGATGACGCGCTCATGGTCATTGAAGTGGACCAACAAGTGGATGAATCACTTACGCTTGAAATCGCCAAACTAGACGGCATTTTCCAAGTGGCAAGTATCGTTTTGTAGGTCTTTTGGAAGGAGTTAGATAAGATGTTCCGGACAGTGAAAGAACTCGTGGACATAGCAAATCGGGAAGCGAAACCGATTTCTGAAATTATGATTGAGCGCGAAATGAACGTTTCCGGCTTAAGCCGTGCGGAAGTCACTTCGGCGATGGCAAAAAATCTTCAAGTGATGGAAGACGCCATTTTAGAAGGTGAAAAGGGCGTTCAATCCACTACAGGCTTAACTGGCGGTGACGCCGTCTTAATGAAAGAGTATATCCAAAAAGGACAGTTTTTATCCGGAGAAGTTCTTTTGGATTCTGTAGCAAAAGCGATTGCGACGAATGAGGTGAACGCGGCGATGGGAGTTATCTGCGCAACGCCCACAGCTGGCAGCGCAGGTGTTGTTCCAGGCGTTTTATTCGCGGTAAAGGAGCGCCTAAATTTAACGCACGACCAAATGGTGAACTTTTTGTTTACCGCTGGCGCATTCGGTTTCGTCGTTGCCAACAATGCGTTTATAAGCGGCGCGGCAGGTGGCTGTCAAGCAGAAGTAGGTTCGGCAAGTGCGATGGCATCAGCGGCCGTAGTTGAAGCAGCAGGCGGTACGCCCGAGCAGTCCGCCCATGCGATGGCCATGACGATGAAGAACATGCTCGGCCTTGTTTGTGACCCAGTTGCTGGCCTTGTAGAAGTACCTTGCGTCAAACGCAATGCGCTAGGTTCCTCACAAGCGATTATTTCAGCCGATATGGCGCTTGCTGGAATTGAAAGCCGAATTCCGTGTGATGAAGTCATCGAAGCGATGCACCGCGTTGGTCTTCAAATGCCTAGCAGCTTAAGAGAAACAGCAGAAGGAGGATTGGCGGCAACCCCAACCGGTCGAATGATTCAAGCGAAAATCTTCGGCCTGTCGCCAGAAGGAATCGGTGAGTAAGCTTTCGCGCATTCCACTCACAGAACTAAAAGGCATTGGTGAAGAAACCGCGAAAACGTTTCGCGAACTCGGTATCCAAACGATATATGATTTGCTTTGGAACTTCCCGTATCGATACGAAGACTATCGCATGCGGGATTTGTCCGTCGTAGAGAACGGAAGCCGCATCACCGTTTATGGCGAAGTTTTAACCGAACCAACCGTCGCTTTTTATGGTCGAAAAAAATCAAAGCTATCGTTTCGTTTATCGGCAGACGGTCAAATTTTAAAAGTCGACTTTTTTAACCAGCCCTATTTAAAAAGCAAGGTGACGCTTGGAGATGCGGTCACAATTTCCGGTAAATGGGACAAAAATCGCGCGCAAATTACGGCTAGCAAATTTCAAAGCGGCCAAAAATCTACCGAAGAGAGTTTGGAGGGCGTCTACCGTCTAAAGGGCAATATGCGCAACAAGACCATTCAAAAACATTTGAAAAATGCGTTTGAGCTATTTGGGCAGGGCATTGAAGAAATCTTGCCGCAAGAATTGCTCGACAAGTACCAATTAATCGGTCGCTACGAGGCGGTTGCCAAACTCCATTTTCCAACAAACGATGACGACTTGAAGCAGGCGCGTCGCCGAATGGTGTACGAAGAGTTTCTACTTTTCCAATTGAAGATGCAGTATTTCCGTAAAATTGAGCGCGAGCGTTCTGGTGGCATTCAGATTGACTACAATGTCGAAGAATTGCGTGCATACATTGACGCGCTGCCATTTCCGCTGACCGACGCTCAAAAACGCGTTGTCAATGAGATTTGCGGGGATTTAAAATCGCATCTGCATATGAATCGCCTCCTGCAAGGGGACGTTGGTTCTGGAAAAACGGTAGTGGCAAGCATTGCGATGTTTGCGGCGGCAAAAAGCGGCTTTCAGAGCGCGCTCATGGTACCAACAGAAATTTTAGCCGAACAACATGCGGATTCGCTTGTCGAGTTGCTTCAGCCATTCGATATTACGGTCGGACTTTTGACGAGTAGTGTGAAAGGCAAAAAGCGCAAGGAACTCTTAGCTTTACTCGAAACGGGTGAAATTGATATTTTAGTCGGGACGCATGCGCTTATTCAAGACGAAGTGATTTATCATCGCCTAGGCCTTGTCATTACTGATGAACAGCACCGCTTTGGCGTGGATCAGCGGCGCATTCTCCGCGAAAAAGGCGAGTATCCAGATGTGCTCTTTATGACGGCAACCCCAATTCCGCGGACGCTAGCGATTACGGCTTTTGGCGAAATGGACGTTTCGATTATTGATGAACTGCCAGCAGGGCGCAAAAATATTGAAACGTTTTGGGTCAAACATGACATGTTAGAACGCGTCATCGGTTTTATCGAAAAAGAAATCGAAAAAGGACATCAAGCCTACGTCATTTGTCCGCTCATCGAGGAATCGGAAAAACTAGATGTGCAAAATGCAGTCGATTTTTATAATTTACTGCAAAATAAATGGCGCGGTCGTCATACGCCAGGACTCATGCACGGAAAGCTTCTGCCGGCCGACAAAGAGACGCTCATGCGTGCTTTTTATGATAAAAAAATCGATTGCCTCGTGTCCACCACGGTTGTCGAAGTCGGCGTAAACGTGCCCAACGCGACAATGATGGTCATTTACGACGCAGATCGGTTTGGCTTGTCACAACTCCACCAATTGCGCGGACGGGTCGGCCGCGGTAGCAGTCAGTCGTATTGTATCCTGCTTGCCGATCCTAAAACCGAAGTCGGGAAAGAACGCATGACCATCATGACCGAAACGAACGACGGCTTCGTACTTAGCGAACGTGACTTAGAACTGCGCGGACCAGGCGACTTTTTTGGCAAGAAACAAAGCGGCATTCCGGAATTTAAAGTCGCAGACATGGTGCACGACTATCGCGTTTTAGAAGTAGCGCGCACAGATGCACTCGTTTTAATGACCGAAAAAAATATGCTCGAAAACCCGGAATACCAGAAACTAAACGAAATTTTAGACGAACTTGGCGTTTTTTCTGAGCAAAAGCTCGATTAGGTTTTATAGAAAAAACTTGCAAGTAAGGCGCTTTTTTTATAACATATTAGCGTACGAGTTTTTCAAAAGGTGGCAGAAGGAAAAATGTGCGTTCGTCTATTCAAAATTTAGTAGCAGGTATTAGTATCACAAAATAAAGGGATGTGTAGCCTGAATGAAAAAATATTCAAAGAAAGAGCGACAAACAAAGTTGCAAGACGTGTTAGCGTCCAACCCGTTTATTACGGATGAGGAACTTGCTACGGAATTTGATGTGAGTGTGCAAACTATCCGTCTTGACCGCGTGGCGCTCTCTATCCCAGAACTTCGCGAGCGCATCAAGCATGTTGCTAGCGAAAACTACTCAGATTCTGTGAAAAGTATCCCGCTTGAAGAAGTTATCGGCGAAATTATTGACATTAAACCAAGTAAAAGTGCCATTTCATTGTTTGATGTAAGCTCGGAACACGTGTTTAAACGAAATCAAATTGCGCGTGGTCATCATTTGTTCGCGCAAGCCAATTCGCTCGCAACAGCGGTCATTCCAAATGACTTAGCGCTCACAACGCAAGCAACGGTTAGGTTTGTTCGCCAAGTGAAACAAGGTGAGCGAGTGATTGCGAAGGCAACTGTCAGGCCGCAAACAAACGAAAGATCCATCACAATTGTAGATGTGAAAAGCTATGTGGGTGATGAAATTATTTTAAAAGGAAAGTTTGAAATGTATCACGCCACTGAAAAAAATAAAAAGGACTGACGATAATGAAAATAGCAATCGATGCAATGGGCGGTGACAATGCACCAAAAGAAATTGTTCTTGGTGTTATGCAAGCAGTAGCCCAGTTTAAAGATCTTGAGTTTCTGCTTTTTGGTGATGAAAAACAAATTTTAGAATTTTTAACGGATAAAACGCGCGTAGAGATTATACATACAGATGAAAAAATTGAAAGTGATGATGAACCAGTGCGGGCGGTCAAACGTAAGAAGAATTCTTCGATGGTGCTTGCGGCACAAGCTGTGAAAGATGGTCAAGCGGATGCTTGCATTTCAGCTGGGAACACAGGCGCGCTCATGTCCACTGGGCTTTTCGTCATTGGACGAATCAAGGGAATCGACCGGCCAGCACTAGCCCCCACTTTACCTACAATAAGTGGGAAAGGGTTTGTGATGCTTGACCTTGGCGCGAACTCGGAGGCGAAGCCTGAGCATTTGTTGCAGTTTGGGCTGATGGGTTCGGTTTATGCGGAAAAAGTGCGGAAAATCGAACGACCGCGTATTGGGCTGTTAAACATTGGTACGGAAGAAACGAAAGGGAACGAGCTGACGAAAAAAGCGTTCGCCCTCATGAAAGAACAAACGGCGTACAACTTTATCGGCAACATTGAGTCACGTGATTTGCTCATGGACGTGGCGGATGTCGTTGTAACAGACGGCTTCACGGGCAACATGGTTTTAAAAAGCCTCGAAGGCACTGGTGCGGCTTTCTTCTCGATGCTAAAAATGAGTTTGATGAACGGATTTAAAAATAAACTCGCTGCGGGCGTACTTAAAAAGGACTTGCTCGAATTGAAAGCGAAAATGGATTATAGCGAATACGGCGGTGCGTGTTTATTCGGCGTTTCAGCACCAGTTATTAAGGCGCACGGCTCGTCTAATGCGCACGGGATTTTCACAACGATTCGCCAAGCGCGCGACATGGTACAAAAAGATATGGTTGGTACGATTAAAGCCGAAATTGATAAAGGGAAATTAGGAGGAAGCGAGTCATGAGTAAAATTGCATTTGTATTTCCGGGACAAGGGTCACAAAAAGTAGGTATGGGAATGGACGTTAGAGAGGCGTATCCTGAAGCAAAACACGTGTACGACGCGGCGGACGCAAAATTAGGGTTTTCGTTAACGGACATCATTCAAGAAGGACCTATCGAACGTTTAACAAAATCAGAAAATGCACAACCTGCTTTAGTTTCAACAAGTGTTGCGATTTTACGTGCGCTTGAAACGTATGGTGTGAAAGCTGATTTTGTTGCTGGGCACAGCCTTGGCGAATATAGCGCACTAGTTGCGGCGGGCTTTTTAGATGAAGCGGATGCGGCATTTTTAGTACATGAACGTGGCAAATTGATGGAAGCGGCCGTTCCAAACGGAGCAGGTGCGATGGCGGCTGTACTTGGTCTTGATGCAGATGCAATTTCGGCTGAGCTTGCTGAAATTAGTGAGCCGGTTCAAATCGCCAACTATAATTGCCCTGGACAAATTGTTATTTCTGGTACGGCAGCGGGCATTGAAGAAGCGTCCACTCGTCTTAAAGAGCGCGGTGCGAAACGCGTCTTGCCACTTGCTGTAAGCGGGCCGTTTCATTCGGCGCTTATGAAACCAGCAGCCGAAAAATTCGGCGCAGTTCTTGATCAAGTGACATTTAAAACTGGCTTTATTCCCGTAGTAAATAATGTTGATGTGGCCTTTACGACAAATGAAGCAGACTTGCACGAAAAATTGGTTGCACAAATTTACTCACCAGTTAAATGGGAGCAAACAATTGAAGCGCTTATCGAAAAAGGCGTGGATACTTTTGTTGAAATTGGCGCTGGAAAAGTGGTTTCTGGCTTGATCAAAAAAATCAATCGCGATGTAACGGTTCTTGCGGCAGGTGACGCGGCGAGCATTCAAGAAGTTGCGCAAGCACTAAAGGGGGATTTAGCATGACATTAAAAGGAAAAGTTGCGGTTGTAACAGGTGGCTCACGTGGCATTGGTCGCGAAATCGTTTTGGCGCTTGCAAAAGAAGGCGCAAATATTTTCTTCAACTACGGCGGCCGCGCTGATGCGGCTAAGGAAACACTTGATTTAGTGAGCGAATTCGGCGTGGAAGCGGAAGCGATGAAGGCTGATGTTTCGAGTGAAGAAGAAGTGCAAGCTTTCTTTAAAGAAGTCACGAATCGTTTCGGTCGTATTGACATTTTGGTCAACAACGCTGGCATTACACGCGATAATTTACTCATGCGTATGAAAGAAGACGAATGGGACGATGTCATCAACATCAACTTAAAAGGGACATTTCTTTGCACGAAGGCAGTTGCGCGGACGATGATGAAGCAGCGCGCTGGGAAAATCATCAATATGACTTCTGTCGTTGGGATTATCGGTAACGCTGGTCAAGCGAACTACGTGGCAAGTAAAGCGGGCATGATTGGTTTGACGAAAACGACTGCGCGTGAACTAGCGCCAAGGGGTATTAACGTCAACGCTGTCGCACCTGGTTTTATCGAAACTGAAATGACCGACGAACTAGATGAAAACACAAAAGAGCTTATGCTTGCGCAAATTCCGCTCGGGGCGTATGGTAAAACGAAAGATATCGCAAATGCAGTGAAATTTTTGGCGAGTGATGAGTCTAGCTACATTACAGGTCAAGTGCTTTCTATCGACGGCGGCATGAGCATGTAAGGGATTTAATGACTTTGTCAGGAGTCTGATAAAATAATAGTTTACGCCACGCGTGAAATACTTTATAATACTTGGAGGGAGGTGAAGTAATAATGGCAGAAGTATTGGAAAAAGTTACAAAAATCATCGTTGACCGTTTAGGTGTCGAAGAATCCAAAGTAACTTTAGAAGCTTCCTTCAAAGATGATCTAGGTGCTGATTCCCTAGACGTTGTTGAACTTGTAATGGAACTTGAAGACGAATTTGGAGTTGAAATCTCTGATGACGACGCTGCTGAAATTGCTACAGTTGGTGACGCAGTGAAGTACATAGAGGCAAATGCATAATAATGTGACGAGATAAATGAGGGTGTCTTAGTCGCTTTGTTCAGGCCTCGGCGCGAGCAAAACGATTTTAGGCAGCCTCTTTTTCGACTGAGGTTCATTTTCTAAGCAGCTAAATTTAGGCTGTTTAGAAAATGAACTTGTGAATTTAACGCCGAACAGCTAGACGAATGACAATTTGTCACGACGCTAGAAAGATTTGGAGAGGAGCAAGTTGATGAATAGATGGGAAGAATTACAAGAAAGTGTGGGGTTTGACTTCGCGAATGTGGCGCTTTTGCAAACCGCATTTACACACTCTTCTTATGTGAACGAACATAGACATGAAGAATTACAAGATAACGAACGACTTGAGTTTCTAGGCGATGCCGTGCTAGAACTTACTGTTTCTGATTATTTATTTAAAAAATACCCTGATATGGCAGAAGGACAAATGACGAAAATGCGCGCTGCAATCGTGTGTGAGCCGTCGCTCGTTGAATTTGCCGAGATGGTCCATTTTTCGAAATACATTCGCTTAGGAAAAGGAGAAGAAAAAGCGGGAGGCAGAACAAGACCAGCGCTCCTCGCTGACGTTTTTGAGTCCTTTATTGGCGCACTTTATTTGGATAACGGCATTCAGGCGGTCATTCGCTTTTTAGAACGGCTTGTCTTTCCGAAAATCGATACAGGCATTTATATGCAAACGGTTGATTTTAAAACGCAGTTGCAGGAAATTGTGCAGCGGGACCGCGACGTCCTTATTCAATATGATATTTTAGGCGAAACAGGGCCAGCTCATAACAAAGCGTTTGAAGCGCAAGTTGTTGTGAACGGGCAAGTCCTCGGGAAAGGGACGGGGCGAACAAAAAAACAGGCAGAGCAAAATGCGGCAGAGTATGCGATACGGCAAGTTTTGCGCGTAGACTAGGAAGGGGGATTCTTGCGTGCTTTTAAAACGACTTGAAATGAATGGCTTTAAATCATTTGCGGACAAAGTGGCGATTGATTTTGTACCGGGTATGACGGCGGTTGTCGGGCCAAACGGAAGTGGAAAAAGTAATATTACGGAAGCGATTCGCTGGGTTCTTGGTGAGCAATCTGCGAAGAGTCTTCGCGGCGGTCGAATGGGCGATGTTATTTTTGCGGGTAGCGATACCCGTAAGCCAATCAATTTTGCGGAAGTTTCCCTCGTTTTAGACAACAACGATCATTTTTTGCCGCTTGAGTATAGCGAAGTTTATGTGACGCGGCGGATTTACCGAAACGGCGATAGCGAATTTTTGATTAACAAACAAAGTTGTCGTTTAAAAGATATTGTCGACTTATTTATGGATTCTGGGCTTGGGCGCGAATCGATGTCGATTATTTCGCAAGGGAAAATCGATGAAATTTTAAATAGTAAGCCGGAAGAGCGCCGTTCAATTTTTGAAGAGGCAGCTGGTGTTTTGAAATATAAAAACCGCAAAAAACAAGCGGAAAATAAATTGTTTGAAACGGAAGAAAATTTAAATCGCGTGCAAGATATTTTATACGAATTAGATGGGCAGCTGGAACCACTTGAAATGCAAGCTTCCATTGCCAAGGATTATTTGTATCAAGTGGAGGAACTCGAAAAGTTCGAAGTCACGCTTTTAAGTTCGGAAATTGAGACGATTACGGAAACGCTTAGTTCGTGGCGCACAAATTTTCAGGAAAATCAGACGGCGCTTATTGCACTTCGAGAAGAAACAAGCGAACTAGAAACAAGCGCTTTTGAACGAAAAGATGCTTTGCGCAAAATGGAGGAAACGCTCGAAGTGAGTCGGGCGGAGTTGTTAACGAGCACGGAGCGGTTGGAACAGCTTGAGGGCGAGCGGAATTTATTTTTAGAGCGTAAAAAGCACGGGAATGAAAATGAGCTGGCTCACGCGGAAACGCTCGAGCTTATTCAGAGTAAAATCGAGACGCTTGAGCTAGAGAAACAAGTGCTGCTTGACGCGCTGCTTGCGAAGGAAACGGCTTTTCGCGTTATGACGGAAGAAGAGGCCGCAATCACGAAAAAAATGGCGCAATACGCGGATGTTTCGGAAGAGGCGATTGAAAGCCGCAAGAGTGATTTATTTGAATTAAAATATGAACAGACGACGATTCGTAACGATTTAGGCTACATCGACCGCGAATTTGCGCAAATGGCGATACGGTTAGAAAAGCTCGAAAATGAAAATAAGAAGCATTTGACGGGGCGCACGGATTTAAATGCGGCAGAAGAAGAAACGACCAAAGCGCTTGATGAGCTGAAAGAGGCGTTAAATGAGCAACTCGAAATTTATCAGGAAGTGAAAGCGACCCTTTCGAAACAAAATGCTCGTTTTGAAACGAGCGAACGTGATCTGTACCGCCATTATGAAAAAGTGCAACAAATGAAGTCCCGTAAGGAAACGCTAGAGGAGCTCGCAGACGATTATGCTGGCTTTTACCAAGGCGTGCGTGAAGTTTTAAAAGCGAAACATGAACTTCCGGGGATTATTGGCGCATTAATTGAGCTTGTTGAAATCCCAGAAAAATACCAAAAGGCGCTTGAAATCGCGCTTTCCGCGAGTGCGCAAAATATTGTGACGGAAGATGATGCGGCGGCGCGTGCTGGAATTGGCTTTTTAAAGAAAACGCACGCTGGGCGCGCCACCTTTTTGCCGCTATCCACGATTCAGCCGCGCCATTTACCTGATGCGACGCGAAATATGATTAAAAATCAACCATCTTTCGTTGCGTTAGCGAGCGATGTGGTGAGTTATGACACGAAAATTGAACCGGTCATTTTAAATGCACTCGGAACGACAATTCTCGCGAAGGATTTAAAAGGCGCTGGGCAACTTGCAAAGCTCGTTAATTATCGCTACCGCGTCGTCACGCTTGATGGTGACGTCGTAAACGCTGGTGGTTCAATGACCGGTGGGGCGACGAAACAAGGGAAATCATCGATTATCACGCGCAAGAGTGAGCTTGAAACGCTCATGAAAACCATTGCCGAGCTCGAAACCGAAACACGCGAAAAAGAAACGGTTGTTAAAAATTTAAAGGAAAGTTTGCACAAAAAACAAGACGAGCTAGAAGAAACGCGTTTAGTTGGAGAAAACTTACGACTTCGCGAACAAGAACTTTTAGGCAAGCGAACGCGCGAACAAGAAGCGCTAGAACGCCTGAATCAGCAACTTTCCTTATACGATTTAGAAACGCAAGAATCGGCAGATGAAGAAACGCGCTTAAAGGCGAAAAAAGCCGAATTAGAACAGAAAAATGCTACTATTGAAACAAAAATTACCGAAATGGACGCCGAAATCGCCACGATGATAGAGGCAAGTAAAGTTGCCGAAAGCAAACTGAAATCCGATGAGGAAACGCTCTCCAATTTGAAAGCGAAAATTGCGGTGCAGAAATCGGAGTTTGAGCAGGCCAAAACGGACGTGAGTCGTGTCGAGGAAACGCTTCATGAAAATTATTTGCAAAAAGAAGAACTCGAAAATAAATTGCTGACACTAAAAGATAATTTAACAAACGTCTTATCGAGCGAAACGGAAGCTAGTGAGCAAATCGAACGTACGAGGTCGCAAAAAGAAGCGGTAGCCAAGCAAATTGAAACGCTGAGCAGCGAAAAAGCGGAACTTCAGGCGGAAATTGCTGATTTGGAGGCGCGTATCGCGGAGAAGAATAATCAGGCGAGTTTTTATTTAGAGCAAAAAAATAAAGCTGAAATTCAAATTGGGAAAGCGGAAGTGGACGTCAGAAATCGCACGGAGCGCTTGCAAGAGGCTTACATGTTGACGCCAGAAGCGGCCAGAGAAAAGCACATCGAAGCATTTGATATAGAAACGCTTAGAAGCAAAGTGCGGCTTTTGAAACGCTCGATTGATGAACTTGGTGTGGTGAATATTGGCGCGATTGAAGAATTTGACCGCATTAATGAGCGTCACACATTCTTGACAGGCCAGCAAGAAGACTTATTAAACGCGAAAGAAACACTGTTCCAAGTGATGGACGAAATGGACGAGGAAGTGAAAAAACGTTTTGGTGAAAGTTTTGAGGCGATTAAACATGAATTTGCCATTACATTTCCTGAACTTTTCGGCGGCGGTCGCGCGGAACTTGTGCTTCTTAACCCGGAAGATTTGCTAACAACGGGGATTGATATCGTGGCGCAACCTCCTGGCAAGAAGTTACAAAATTTATCGCTCCGCTCTGGGGGAGAACGTGCGCTAACGGCGATTGCCTTATTATTCGCGATTATTCGCGTTCGTCCAGTACCGTTTTGTATTCTGGACGAGGTGGAGGCGGCACTAGATGAGGCGAACGTGACGCGCTTTAGTCGCTATCTGAAAAATTTTGAAGCAGACACACAATTTATTGTTATCACACACCGCAAAGGAACGATGGAAGAGGCTGACGTCCTTTATGGCGTGACGATGCAAGAATCGGGTGTCTCGAAACTAGTTTCTGTTCGTCTAGAGGAAACCGCAGAATTAATCAAATAAAGGAGAACAATGCGATGACTTTTTTCAAAAAATTAAAAGAAAAAATGAGCGGTCAAAACGAGGAAACGACCGAGAAATATAAAGAAGGTTTAAGCAAAACGCGTAAAAGTTTTTCAGGAAGATTAAATGAAATCATGGCGCGCTACCGTAAAGTGGACGATGACTTTTTCGAAGACATTGAAGAAGTTTTAATTGGTGCTGACGTTGGTTTTGAAACGGTGATGGAGCTTGTTGATCAACTGAAACATGAGGTAAAACTGCGCAATATTAGCGATCCAAAAGAAGTGCAAGAGGTCATCGTTGAGAAGCTTGTTGCGATTTACGAAGGCGAGGAAGAGTTTGATGCACGTGTCAATGTGCAAAGTGACGGCTTAACGGTTATTTTATTTGTCGGGGTGAACGGTGTAGGGAAAACAACTACAATTGGCAAGCTGGCGCATAAATACAAAGAAGAAGGCAAAAAAGTCGTGCTTGCTGCGGGTGATACTTTTCGTGCTGGCGCGATTGACCAACTTGAAGTTTGGAGCGAACGCGCAGGCGTAGATATAATTAAACACGCTGAAGGCGGAGATCCAGCGGCAGTGATTTTTGATGCGGTACAATCTGCTAAGGCGAAAAATGCCGATATTTTACTTTGCGACACGGCAGGCCGACTTCAGAATAAGGTCAACCTAATGAATGAGCTCGAAAAAGTAAAGCGTGTCATCACGCGTGAAATTCCAAACGCGCCGCATGAAGTATTGCTCGTCTTAGATGCTACAACCGGACAAAATGCATTCGTGCAAGCCAAGCAATTTAAGGAAGCAACCGACGTATCTGGAATCGTGCTCACGAAACTTGACGGCACCGCGAAAGGTGGTATCGTCATTGCCATTCGAAATGAACTGGAGATTCCCGTTAAATTTGTCGGACTCGGCGAAGGCATTCACGACCTCAAGACTTTTGATGCAAACGAATATGTTTACGGACTTTTCGCCGATGTTATCGATGCAGAAAAATAAACGAAATGCGGCCTAATTCTGAGGTCGCATTTTTCGTCTGTTTAGTTGACATTCTTTGACTAAACACGTAATCTTAAAAGGGAGAAAGAGGTGTTTCGCTTGTTCGATAAAACGACTCGAATGAATTTACTATTTGATTTCTACCAAGGTTTACTCACAGAAAAACAAAAAGCGTATATTTCACTTTATTATTTAGATGATTTTTCTCTCGGTGAAATCGCTGAAGAGTTTGAAGTAAGTCGTCAAGCCGTTTACGACAATATCAAGCGAACTGAAGAAGGACTCGAAAACTACGAAAAAAAACTAGGCATGTTGGAAAAATACATTCGCCGTGAGGCACTTCTTAAAAAACTTTCCGAACAACTCGAAAAAGAACCTTTTTTTGATAAAAATATCGAACGAATGTTAACAGAATTGAAAGAAATCGATTAGGAGGAAAAAAGATGGCTTTTGAAGGATTAGCAGGCAGACTCCAAGAAACGATGAATAAAATCCGCGGAAAAGGAAAAGTTTCCGAACAAGATGTAAAAGAAATGATGCGCGAAGTCCGTTTAGCCTTACTTGAGGCAGACGTTAACTTTAAAGTGGTCAAAAACTTTATTAAAACAGTAAGTGAACGCTCAGTTGGTCAAGACGTAATGAAAAGCCTCACACCAGGCCAACAAGTCATTAAAATTGTCCAAGAAGAATTAACTAATTTAATGGGCGGTGAAGAAAGTAAAATCGCTGTGGCTGAGAAGTCACCAACAGTTGTGATGATGGTCGGTCTTCAAGGTGCCGGTAAAACGACGACAACAGGGAAACTGGCAAATTTACTCCGCAAAAAACAAAATCGCAAACCGCTTTTAGTTGCAGCAGACATCTATCGTCCAGCGGCAATTAAACAGCTTGAAACACTAGGCAAGCAACTGAACATCCCCGTTTTCTCCCTAGGGGACCAAGTGAGCCCTGTCGAAATTGCGAAACAAGCTATTGAAAAAGCGAAAGAAGAACATTTAGACTACGTAATTATCGATACAGCCGGCCGCCTTCATATCGACGCCGAATTGATGGGCGAACTAAAAGACGTCAAAGAAGTAGCCAATCCTGCAGAAATTTTACTCGTTGTGGATTCCATGACGGGGCAAGATGCGGTCAATGTCGCTGAAAGCTTCAACGAGCAACTCGGCGTAACCGGCGTTGTCCTAACCAAACTAGACGGCGATACCCGCGGTGGTGCCGCGCTTTCGATTCGCGCCGTAACCGGCAAGCCAATCAAATTTGTCGGTATGGGTGAAAAAATGGAAGCCCTAGAAACCTTCCATCCGGACCGAATGGCTTCACGAATTTTAGGAATGGGTGACGTTCTTTCTCTTATTGAAAAAGCTCAAGTTGACGTGGATCAGGAAAAAATGCGTGAAATGGAGCGGAAAATGAAAGAAAACTCCATGACGCTTGATGATTTCCTTGAACAACTAGGACAAGTGAAGCAAATGGGCCCGCTTGATGAACTCCTGAAGATGCTACCCGGCGCTAACAAAATGAAAGGCCTAGATAACATGCAAGTGGATGATAAGCAACTTGGTCATATCGAAGCCATCATTAAATCCATGACAAAAATGGAAAAAGACAATCCAGATATCATTAACGCAAGTCGCAGAAAACGAATTGCAAGAGGAAGTGGCCGTCCAATTCAGGAAATAAACCGCCTCCTCAAACAGTTCAATGAAATGAAAAAAATGATGAAACAAATGTCCGGCGGCATGGGCGGAAAAGGTAAAAAAGGGAAAAATCCATTTGGTAATTTTAAAATGCCGTTTTAAAAATCTTAAAGCAAAAGAGCTTGGGACATAATCAGATTTTTCCCTCTATAAAAGGAAAAATAAAAAAGCATAAATCCAGTAATAATACCATCTTTTAAAATGGGTTTTACTGGGTTTATGCTTATTTTTTATTTATGTTCCAGATTCTTTGCTTGTAAAGCAGGATCGCCAATTCGATATTTGGGAATGTACCATTATTTAGTAAGTTTGTTGATTTGAGAGTACTAAAACAACTAGGCGCTGATGCAGACATGGGCAAAAGTTTTACAGTAGCTAAAATTCTGAGAGTACTAAAACACCGTATGTGTTTTTAGGTCAAAAGTTACAGTTTTACAGTAGCTAAAATTCTGAGAGTACTAAAACCTTGCCAATACAAACCTTTGTCCGTCAATTGTTTTACAGTAGCTAAAATTCTGAGAGTACTAAAACAAATTTTTCAAAATGAAATCGTCCGAGTAAGTTTTACAGTAGCTAAAATTCTGAGAGTACTAAAACATAAAATCACATCTGATGATAGCGGAAGAAGTTTTACAGTAGCTAAAATTCTGAGAGTACTAAAACACCGCATAGGTACCTAAAGCGACCGAACCAGTTTTACAGTAGCTAAAATTCTGAGAGTACTAAAACCGGAAGATGGATTTTACATCGTATAAGACAGTTTTACAGTAGCTAAAATTCTGAGAGTACTAAAACAAAATCAATGAGTGATACTGAAAAAAAATTGTTTTACAGTAGCTAAAATTCTGAGAGTACTAAAACAGGAACGAAATGCGGCACTTGAACATATCTGTTTTACAGTAGCTAAAATTCTGAGAGTACTAAAACATATACATCGTCCCAAGAACTGCCTAATTCGTTTTACAGTAGCTAAAATTCTGAGAGTACTAAAACAAATTGCTAATATCTTCATCGTTGTAACTTGTTTTACAGTAGCTAAAATTCTGAGAGTACTAAAACGAAATCTGTTGGGGTAGCATCAACGGAATTGTTTTACAGTAGCTAAAATTCTGAGAGTACTAAAACCGTCGATTAGGTCACAACACTATCGTCACGGTTTTACAGTAGCTAAAATTCTGAGAGTACTAAAACTTATGGTTAAAGGCATTATAAAAACAAACCGTTTTACAGTAGCTAAAATTCTGAGAGTACTAAAACTGCCAAATCTAGTTATACAGGATATAAATATGTTTTACAGTAGCTAAAATTCTGAGAGTACTAAAACACATCGACAGGAAGTTGACTGACGAGGAAAGTTTTACAGTAGCTAAAATTCTGAGAGTACTAAAACCTCAAATTCGTCAATTTAAGGTTCTATAAACTACTTTATTTTTATTATAACACAGAATATATTGGATTTTCTATTCGCTAAATTGTATAATTTGATTAGTACACAAGGTGAGAGGAGATCATCATATGAGAAAATTGGTTTTAGGCCTAGATATTGGTGTTGCTTCAGTAGGATGGGGAATTATAGACGCTACAAATGGGGAAGTAATAGATACTGGGGTAAGATTATTTAGTAGTCGGGACGCTTCAGCTAATGAAGATAGGAGAATTAACCGTCAATCTAGACGCTTAACTAGACGTAAAAAGCATCGAAGAGAAAGAATTAAACATTTACTTATGGAAAATGGTATAAGTACTTGTAATAAAGTGAATGAAAACCCTTACGAGTTAAGAGTGAAGGGGCTACATGAAGAACTAGAAGTATCAGAAATTTATACTGCACTAATGCACTTAGCTAAACGCCGAGGGATTTCTTATTTAGATGATGTAATTGAAGAAGGTGCAATCAAATCTGAGCATTTAAAGGAAAATATGAAAGAATTAGAAAGTGGAAAATTACCTTGCGAAATACAGTTGGAACGTTTTGAGAAATATGGTCAAGTTCGAGGGATTATAGAAATTGAAGATCATACAGATAATAGTAGTTTTCTTGTTAACATTTTCCCGACAAAAAGTTATATCGATGAGGCTAGAAAGATTTTATCTACGCAACAAGCTTTTCATAAACAAATAACGGATGATTTCATCAATAAATTTATAGAAATTATGACTTCTAAACGAGAATATTTCATTGGTCCTGGAAATGAAAATAGCAGAACTGATTATGGTGTTTATCGAACGAATGGAGAAACGTGGGATAATTTATTTGAAATACTTATTGGGAAATGCAGTGTTTTCCCTGAGGAAACTCGAGCTGCACGTTCGTCGTACGTAGCACAAGAATTTAATCTATTAAATGATTTAAATAATTTGAAGATTTCTGGTTTAGAATCGGGTAAATTATCAAAAGATCACAAACATGACATCATCAATAAGGTAAAGAATAGCAAAAAGATGGGTACAAAAGATTTATTAAAGTATATTGCATCAATTTGCGACTGCGAAATAGAGGACATACAAGGTTATGGAATTGATAAGAATAGGAAACCTAAAATGCATACTTTTGAAAATTATCGTAAAGTACATAATGCATTAATTGATGCGGAAGTGGATATGCGGCTTTCTGAGGATGATTATGATGAACTCATGAAGATTATGACACTCAATTCAGAAACACTTGAAATTAAAAAGCAATGCAATGAGAAGCTACCTAATATTAAAGCAGAATACTTAGAAGTTTGTTTGCAATTAAATAAAAAAGGTGCTTTTTCAGGTTGGCATTCACTATCTTTAAAGGCTATGAAAGCAATGATTCCAGAATTATATGAAACAAGTAAAAATCAAATGCAAATTATCCACACAATGCAGTTAAGCAAAGTGAAAATACATTCTTTGAAACAAGAAAAATATATTAATAGTGATGCAATTCTTAAAGAGATTTATAATCCAATTGCGGCTAGAAGTATTAGGCAAACAATTAAAGTCACGAATGCGATTTTAAAAAAACATGGTGAATTGGATAGTGTTATTATCGAAATGCCTAGAGAATATCAGACAAGTGAAGAAGAAAAAAAGATGATTGAAAAGTTCCAAAGAGAAAATGAAAAAGAGAAGAAAGCAGCTTTAATACGAGCAAGGGAAGAATATGCTTTTCCAGATGAAGCTTTTCGGAATCACAAAGAACTAGCAACAAAGCTGCGGTTATGGTATCAGCAAGATCAATTCTGTTTATATAGTGGTAAAAGGATATCGATTGTAGATTTAGTCCGTGAACATAACATGTTTGAGGTTGACCATATTATTCCTCAGTCGATTTCTTTAGACGATAGTTTGAATAATAAAGTACTTTGCTTTTCAGGGGAAAATCAAAGAAAAGGTCAGCAAACACCATTTTATTATTATAAAAGTAAGTCAGGAAATTGGACTTATGAGCAGTATAAACAATCTGTTGAAAAACTATTTCAAAATAAGAAAATCTCGAATAAAAAGAAAGAACTCCTATTATTTGAAGAAGATATTAATAAATGGGATGTTAGGAGAGGTTTTATTGCTCGTAATCTTGTGGATACACGTTATGCTTCAAGGGTAGTCTTAAATAGTTTCCAACAATATTTTAGTAATCGAGATATGAATACTAAAGTTAAGGTCGTACGAGGTAAGTTTACCTCCCAACTTAGAAAAAAATGGGGGATTTCTAAAAATCGAAATGAAAGCCATTCACATCATGCTGTTGATGCGCTAATTGTTGCAGCAACTGCTAATTTACGTCTTTGGAAGAGAGCATCTACAGGAGTCTCAGACGAAGGGAAACTTTACGATAAAGAAACAGGTGAAATTGTACCATTTGAAAAGCTAACAATAGATGAATACAATAAAATGATGAATAAAGAGCCGTTTTTGAACTTTAAAACAAGTTTGCAAGGCATTGAAGAACGCGTTAAATACTCTTACAAAGTAAGTAAGAAAGCAAATCGTAAAATTAGTGATGCGACAATTTATTCGACTCGTGAATGGGAAGGTGCCGAATATGTTGTTGGCAAAATTAAAAACATTTATGATACGAAAACATATGTTGACCAATTTAAGAAACGTTACATTAAAAATAAGGAAAAATTTTTAATGTATCAACATGATCCACAAACATTTGCTATTCTTGAAGAAATTATGAACACATATCCTGATGCTGACAACCCGTTTTTAGCCTATAAAAAAGAACATGGATTGATTCGGAAATATTCTAAAAAGGGGAAGGGCGCACCAGTGACAAGCTTGAAATTTATTGATAATGCTTTGGGACAGAAAATAGATATAACTGATAAAAATAAAGCAGCGTTGCCGAAAAATAAAAAAGTTGTGTTGCAATCAATTACTCCTTATCGTGCAGATGTTTATTATGATGAAGTGAAAAATCAATTTTATTTAATCGGTGTTAAATATAGCTTGTTTTCATTTTCAAAGCAAGGATATTTGATTGATGGAAAGGCTTACCAAGAACTCTTGGAGAATGCGCAAATTTACGATGAAATGAAGTTCTGTTTCAGCTTATATCGTGAAGATATTATTGAATTTGGTGAAGATACTAGTAGCTTACAACGTTATCGTTTTTGGTCGAAAAGTGAAAGTGGTAAGAATCGTATAGAGGTAAAACCCATAGAGAAGGCCGAATATCCAAAGCAAACAATGCCAACTATTACCAAAAAAACAAGAGTTTTTAACAAATATCAAACGGATGTGCTTGGTAATTTATTTAAAGTTGAAAAAGAAAAAGATCCGCGAATAACATTGAGTAATATCGTGAAAATTAAATAAAGTTCTTGACTTTTTAGCGATAGGGAGATAAAATGAAAATGCAAGGACGCTTGCTACAGTAGCTAAAATTCTGAGAACCTACTGAAATAAGGCTTTATGCCGAAATCGCTCTCCCATTTTATGGGGGAGTTTTTTTGTTTTAAACAGCTAGAAGGAGGAAATATTTATGACTTGGCGTACTGTGTTGGTAAAAGATAGTGAGCATATAAAGTTAAAACTAGATAGCGTAGTTATTTTAAAAGAAGAATATGAATACGTAATACCTCTTAGTGATATTTCAATTATTGTTCTTGAAGGTCTACAGACAAATATAACAACAAGATTATTATCTGCTTTGGCAAGTTATAATATTAGTCTTATAGTTTGCGACCATACGTACACCCCTACAGGAATTTATCATAGCTACAACGGACATTCACGTGCTAGTAAGATGATTCAAGCCCAAATTTCTTGGGATGAAAAAATGAAAGGTGAATGCTGGCGACATATTATTAAACAAAAAATCTACGGACAATCTCAAGTGCTTTCTCTAGTAAAAACGGATGAAGAACCTATACAAAAACTAAAGAAATATATATCTGAAATCGAGCATTATGATAAATCAAATCGGGAAGGACATGCTGCTAAAATTTATTTTAATGCCCTATTCGGAAAGGATTTTACAAGGCAGGATGATGAACTACCAATTAATGCAGGGCTGAATTATGGCTATAGTATTTTTAGAGCTCAAATCGCTAGGCTCGTAGTTGCGTATGGTCTACAACCGATGTTAGGGATTTTTCATCGAAGTGAGTATAATCAGTTTAATCTGGTTGATGACTTAATCGAGCCTTTCCGACCATTTGTGGATGTTTGGGTATACGAGAACATGCGCAAAGAAAAATTCTTAACATTTGAAAATCGAGCAGCATTAATAAACCTTTTAAACATGCGCACAAAATATAAAAATGGTCACTATACACTGCTTGTTATTATGGAGAAATACATTCAAGATTTTATTAACTACATGGAAACAGGTGATTTAAGCAAAATTAATGTGATTGATATAAAAAGCTTCGAGGGGGCTTCTAAAAAGTGAGGTATGACGTAATGAGAGTTATTTGTTTTTTTGATTTACCAACTGAAACCGTAAAACAAAAAAGAATGTATCGTTATTTCCGAAAAACATTAATTAATAATGGTTTTGAAATGCTCCAGTATTCTGTGTATGTGAGAACATGTCCAAATCGGGTTTTTGCTAAAAAATATTATAAAAGAATTGCCGCCAAGTCGCCTAATGAAGGGCATATTCGATTATTAACAGTGACTGAGAAACAATTTGAAGATATGATTTTAATAGTAGGTGAGAAAGCTCAGCAGGAAGAAAAAATAGGCGCTAATCGGATGGTGATTTTATGAGTAAGTTTACTTTTTCAAATCCTAAGTTAAAACGGGTAGAAATGGAGTTTTCTCAACTCACACAAGTTATTGGTGATAACACGGAATTAAAGCAACAGCTTTGGCAAAACATGTCATGGTATTTAAGCAAGCATAAATATACAGAATCAGAATTAAGCATTTTAAATTACTCTGAACCTCAAATTTGGGAAGATGGTAATGACCTGTCTAGAAATAAGTTTCGGACAATCATAATTGAGTCTATCACTGATATTCATGGGTTGCTAAATGCAAATAAAGGAACACCAACTTTTGATGTGTTAAATCAGATGATGGCAAAGCTGGAAATATCAAAGTATATAGAAAAGATTAATCAAGAAATGTCTCAAATTGAGAAGCAATTAAATGCCAATGAAGAATTACAAAAATTGAACGAAGAACAGAAGTATAAATGGAAGGTTGTTGTGGAGGAATTTAATTCAAAATCACTGCTCCAGAAAAATGTATCATTCACACCAATGTATCAAGATGGAGCATATGCAACTGAATATATTGATGGGTACACAAAATACATGATTTTATTGGATTTGTTAGAAATAAATCTTGAAACTTCTAGTGAAACCATATTGCTAATGATTAAAAATATTGATGATACGTTACGTTATAATGAATTCGAGGAAGTCATGGATCTCATAAAACAACTTACACTAAAATATTCTAATTTTTACTGCATGGTATTTCCAAGTCAAATCGGATACGTTTATGTTAGCGAAGAATACATTGATAGTATATTAGTTATGGGTGAAGAAGCACACTCATTATTTGATAGCGTTACTTTATATGAACGTGTCTGTTCTCATTATCCGGATAAAATTATTCCAACTTACCATGAATTTTTATCATGTTTAAAAATTGTTGCGCCATATTTATTTACGAGCAAAAAACAAAGTATTCGAATGAATGTTAAAGAGTTAGTTTTAATTAAATTAATCAACGAATTATTCCAATACTTTGAGTTTACTCCAGCTCCGGCAATGCTTCATAGTCAACTAGAGTATAATTTTTTGTATGAAAGCTAATAAGTTTTATGATAAGATAGAAAAAATCAGTAGTTTTTAAAACCTTAATTTGAGTTTTAGTACTCTCAGAATTTTAGCTACTGTAAAACTAAACTTTCCACTTTTTGATTCTTTGACAGGTTTTAGTACTCTCAGAATTTTAGCTCTAAAGCTGATACATTTTTTGTTCGCTTGCTATGAAACTTAATATGTGAATTATTTCACTAATGAAGAAACTTGTTTTTTTGAAAAAAATTAACTGATTTGAAGTAGGTGTGCAATCTACTTCTTTTTAGTTGTATCCAAGTTACTATGAGCTAAAGGGACTAAAGACTATCGAATGTATTTAAAATCCTGATTTTATCCAACTTTTTATTCAATAAGAACCAAAAGAACTATTTTTATCAGAAAGCTACTTTTTACTTTATTTTTTCCACATTACTCATTATATTATAGATAATCAACTAGAGAATCTGGTAGTCAGGCGAAGGAGGGGTGCATAATTCTGAAAAATTAATATCGTGTTTTTAGGCAAAGAGATTGTTCGGTCTTTGTAGATGTTAAGGGGAGCATACGCAAATTTTTATGAACAGTTGTGATAAACATAGGGGGCCCTTTCATGGATTTTCAATACTCGCCGAAGGGATACGGCGATAGGGGGAAAAATGAT
This sequence comes from Listeria sp. ILCC792, assembly GCF_900186135.1. NCBI lineage: Bacteria > Bacillati > Bacillota > Bacilli > Caryophanales > Listeriaceae > Listeria > Listeria sp. ILCC792. Next base: position 159,635 of record NZ_FYBO01000003.1, on the reverse strand, counting down.
GGGAAGAAATAAAGTCAACTATAAGAAAAGATTGAATGATGAGCGAGCGAGAAAAGCAAAGTTAATAGCGGCACTGGTTACAACCACAACAATGATGGTTTCTCCAGTTTCGCTTAATTTGGATGGGCTAAATTCTACCATTCAATTAGGGGGGATAAAAGCCGATGCAGCGACTGTTGATTTATTGGGGAATGCAGAACTAAATCCAGTTTATGCAAATGGTAAATTGACACTCACTTTATCAGGGACACAACTAGCATCGATAGGCCTAGTAGATACTTATTATACGTATTTTCAACTCCCTGATGAATTAAGTAGTTTATTGACTAACCCAGCTATTCGAGCAAATACAACATTATCTTATAGTATTCCACTTCTTCAAGTGGGACCAATTGGAATTCCGCCACATACTGGAACGGTAACGGGAAATGATTTATTACTTGATATTACGCACAACGCAATAGGGGCGCAAATTGATCATGGATTGGCTTCTGTTGGTGTAGCAGCAACTAATACATTTGTTTTAACAATTGATTTAGCAGCTTTAGGAATAATGGCACTCCCAGCTTCACCTGATGGTACATTAGAATTCGCAGCGATTAGTGGGGATAACTTTTTAGATGTAGACTTATTCACAACTGGAGCAGCGAGTGGAACATTGGTTACGGATGTAGGTGACGCCGATGCTGATGCTGATGCTGATGCTGATGCTGATGCTGATGCCGATGCCGATGCTGACGCTGACGCCGACGCTGATGCTGATGCCGATGCTGATGCCGACGCCGACGCTGATGCCGACGCTGATGCCGATGCTGATGCTGATGCTGATGCTGATGCCGACGCTGATGCCGATGCTGATGCTGATGCTGATGCTGATGCTGATGCTGACGCTGATGCCGACGCTGATGCTGATGCTGACGCTGATGCCGATGCCGATGCTGATGCCGATGCTGATGCTGATGCTGATGCTGATGCCGATGCCGACGCTGATGCCGATGCTGATGCCGATGCTGATGCCGATGCTGATGCTGATGCTGATGCTGATGCCGATGCTGACGCTGATGCTGACGCCGATGCCGATGCTGATGCCGACGCCGATGCTGATGCTGATGCCGACGCTGATGCCGATGCTGACGCTGATGCTGATGCTGACGCCGATGCTGATGCTGATGCTGATGCCGATGCTGATGCTGACGCCGATGCTGATGCTGACGCCGATGCCGATGCTGATGCTGATGCCGATGCCGATGCTGATGCTGATGCTGACGCTGACGCCGATGCTGATGCTGATGCCGATGCTGACGCCGATGCTGACGCTGACGCTGATGCTGATGCTGACGCCGATGCTGATGCCGATGCTGATGCCGACGCTGATGCTGATGCCGATGCTGATGCTGATGCTGATGCCGATGCTGATGCTGATGCTGATGCCGATGCTGACGCTGATGCCGATGCTGATGCCGATGCTGATGCTGATGCTGACGCTGATGCCGACGCTGATGCCGATGCTGATGCCGATGCTGATGCTGATGCTGATGCCGACGCTGATGCCGATGCTGATGCTGATGCCGATGCTGATGCTGATGCTGATGCTGACGCTGATGCCGATGCTGATGCCGACGCTGATGCTGATGCCGATGCTGACGCTGATGCCGATGCTGATGCTGATGCTGATGCTGATGCTGACGCTGATGCTGATGCTGACGCTGATGCTGACGCCGATGCTGATGCTGACGCTGACGCCGACGCTGATGCTGACGCTGACGCCGACGCTGATGCTGATGCTGACGCTGATGCTGATGCTGACGCTGATGCTGATGCTGACGCTGATGCTGATGCTGACGCTGATGCTGATGCTGACGCCGATGCTGATGCTGACGCTGATGCTGATGCTGATGCCGATGCTGATGCTGACGCCGATGCTGATGCCGATGCTGACGCCGATGCTGATGCTGATGCCGACGCTGATGCCGATGCTGACGCCGATGCTGATGCTGACGCTGATGCCGATGCCGATGCCGACGCTGATGCTGATGCCGATGCTGATGCTGATGCTGATGCCGATGCTGATGCTGATGCTGATGCCGATGCTGATGCCGATGCTGATGCTGATGCTGATGCTGATGCTGATGCTGATGCTGATGCTGATGCCGATGCTGACGCTGATGCTGATGCCGATGCTGACGCTGATGCCGATGCTGATGCTGATGCCGATGCCGATGCTGACGCCGACGCCGATGTTGACATTGACTGGAGGGATTTCTTGGTTGATCGGCCGTCTGTTAAGCCGATTCATGCGGGGGATAAGATTGTTAGAGGGACAATTCCGTATAAAGATATCAAATCTATGGTAAAAGATGCCATTGCTGATGCACCTGATGGCACAGAATTCTTTATTGTGGTTACCTTGCCGGATGGTTCAACGATTGAAATTCCGGTTTCTGCGAACGGAGATTTTACTCTTAACATTCCAAATGGTTTAGATTTGAAAGCTGGCGATATTTTAGGTTTTACAATTAAAGCCGTTTATGATGGTCAAACGAAAACAGGTGAAACACTACTAGCGGTAGTTCAACCAAATGATGTTGAGACGGGTGGAGGAGGTGTTCCATTACCAACGAATGTTTCCAACACATCATCTGGTGGCGGAACATCGATTACGTATTCGAATAGCGATGGTACGTTATCTGGTAGTGGAATGGCAATGAACTCTTCGCTTCCTTCAACAGGAGATGAAGCAAGTTCAGCAGCACCGTGGATTGGTGCAGGAATGCTCGCTGCTTTAGCTGGGTTGTTTAGTAGAAAACGTAGAAAAGCGAATAAATAATGATGATTCTTCCCGCTCGAAATGAGCGGGGAGATTTCTAAAGGAGTTTTTAAGATGCCATTTGAAACAGCTTTTAAAAAAATTGAAAATAGCGCTATGGAAACGTTGCTTTCAAAAGATAACATGACCTACGAAATGAAATGGAATGGTTTTCTTTCACTCGGGTATGAAAACAAGCGCGCCAAAGTAATCAATATTAGTCGTATGTCACTTCGAAGTTTGATGGACGATATTTTAAGAGCACTTAAGAAAAATCAAACAGATGATTTGGTGTCATTTAAAGTTGACGTCGCATTTAATTACGAAGATTTTCCTCTGCATGTGTGGAATAAAGAAGTTTTAGAGACGAAAAAAAATTACTATCGCAAAGGTATTTGTTTTGATAAGAAATTTGAACAAGCTTTACTTGAGCAAGAATTAAACGGGAATGCGGTTTTAAAAGCCGGGAAAGAAGACGTTTGTTTAAATCTGGAAAATTTAAATCGCTATTTGATTCAAGCGGGAAAACACGGAAAACCGTTGCAACTTAACGGTTATACGAATGTGACAACCTTTTCCACGTACAGTTGGTTTTTTGATGGGAAAGACGTTTTTACGTTACATACAGATGAATTAGCTCACGGGGTTCGAGAGGAACAATTGACTGAACAGCGAGTGAAGCAAATCGTTGAAAATGCGGGGATTTATTTAGCTAAACAAGTGAAAAAAACAGGTGAATTCCATTATGGGTATTTTGCTTGCTTCGATAAAACGATTAAGCACTACAATACGCTGCGCCATGCGAGTACGACATATTCGATGCTGGAAGCGTATGAAGTATCAGGAAATCAAACGATTTTAGCGGCCGCAATTCGTGCCCTCACTTATTTAAAACAAAATTTTATCCTTGAAAAAGAAGATTTTGCGTATGTGACCGAGCCGGAGCTGCGCGAAATAAAACTCGGGGCGAACGCTGCCGCACTGCTTGCTTTTTCAAAATATATGACACTTACGAAAAATCATGAAGACCTTCCGCTTGCGGAAAAACTCGCCTGGGGAATCTTACGGCTACAAGAACAGGATGGCAGTTTCACACACGTCTTGCATGCCCCAACTATGGAAGTGAAAGATCCGTTTCGGATTATTTATTACGAAGGCGAGGCCGTGCTAGGCTTGCTACGTCTATACGGCGTGAGCAAAAACGAGGCGTATTTAAGAGGTGCGGAGAGCGCATTTCAAAACTTCATTGCAAAAAACTATTGGCGCAACCACGATCACTGGCTAAGCTATGCGGCAAATGAAATCGCAACCTACATTCCAGATGAAAAATACGTTTTGTTCGGCATGCAAAATGCGTTTGATAACTTGGATTTTATTTACCACCGTGAAACAACTTTTCCTACCTTCCTCGAACTGACACTTGCCGCCCATGAACTATACGGAAAACTCGAAATGAATCGCCCTTTGGAAAGTGTGTTTTCAAAAGAACGTTTGCGAGAAGTCATTCAAAAGCGTGCCGACTACCAATTAAACGGATTGTTTTATCCAGAAGTAGCCATGTACTTTAAAAATCCGGCACGTATTACGGACAGTTTTTTTATTCGGCATCACTCGTTTCGCGTTCGGATTGACGATGTGGAGCACAATATTTCGGGTTATGCGAAATTTTATGCGTTAATTTGCCAGGAAAATGCAGAAAAAATTACTCTGTAAAGAAAAAACACTTTACAAACAAATCCTTTACTGGTAATATATATACTTGTGTAAGACTTTATGGAGGTGTATATAAACATGGCAGTTAAAATTCGTCTAAAACGCATGGGTTCTAATAAAAAACCTTTCTACCGTATCGTAGTTGCGGATTCTCGTTTCCCACGTGACGGTCGTTCAATCGAAACACTAGGAACTTACAATCCTTTACTAGACCCTGCTGAAATTAAAATCAATGAAGAAGCAGTTTTAAAATGGATGCATAATGGTGCAAAACCTTCTGACACTGTTCGTAACATTTTGTCTAAAGAAGGCATCATGGAGAAATTCCATAACCAAAAATTAGGGAAATAAGGAAGGGGCCTGCGAATGGAAGATTTGATTATCGCCATCGTAAAACCACTTGTTGACCATCCGGAAGATGTTTTACTTCAAATCGAAGAAACAGATTCCACTGTTTTTTATAAATTGACAGTGAAGAAAGATGATATGGGACGAGTTATCGGTAAACAAGGTCGAATCGCAAAAGCAATTCGGACGCTCGTTTACGCAGCTGGCGCTAAAAATGCCAAAAAGGTACGCCTTGAAATCATCGAATAAAAGAAGCTCGGTTGGTGAAACCGAGTTCTTTTTATGTTCTCTGGATGGGTTAATACGCCTAGCTCTTTTTACTTAAAATTACTTTTTATATTGTGCATTTCATTACTTTTAAATATATACGATGTAATTTATTATAATTATTTTTAGTAAATGAGCGAAAATCAGTTTTTGAAATAGGAAAAAACGCCTTTTGTAATCGCTTTCTATTTGTGCTAAGCTATAATCAAATAGTGGATTGTTACTGTGCGGCAGGCAAAACCAATTTTTCGGTAGTTTTCTATCGTGAAGAGGTTTTGCCTGTTTTTTGTTGTGGTTGACTATTTTAGAATGAGAGCGAAAAGAGGAGATTTAAGGATGAAAAAAAGATGGTACTCATTAGCGTTTCTGGTTTTGGCGAGCTTAAGCCTAGCAGCTTGTTCATCAACTGAAGAAGCCGCAAAGAAAATTGATGCTAAAAAAGTGGAACTAGTGACAGAAGTTGTGGATAAAGGAGAAGTTGGCTCAGCCGTCATCTTAACTTATCCTGAAGAAATAAATGGCAATAAATTGGCGACATCTGATTTTTCTGTTTTTGCAGGAGCAAAGAGTCGTACTATTCAAGCAGTATATACGAGCGAAGAGCAAACAGCGGGCACACCTAGTGAAAAAGGGAAATATGTTGTACTAGAATTAAATCCAAATGATGCCAATGCGAGCACACTCGTGTTCGATATTGAGAAATTTATTAATACACGCGCAAACTTAACTTATACAGTTGCACAAACGGACGAAATTGAATCGGCTAAAGGCACGAAATATGCAGCAACCGATGCTTTAAAAATTAGTGAAATTAAAACGCCTATTTTAGATACGTTTAAAGCGAGCACATTTGAAGATGGCAAAAATAAAATGCAATATCGTCTATTTTCTCCGGAAGTAGGGGAGAATAGTAGTGAGAAAAAACCGCTTGTTGTCTATCTTCACGGTTCAGGTGAACGCGGTGAGGACAATGAAATGCAATTGCTCGGTACAGATGGACCGCAAACTTTTTCAGGAATGTCATTCCAACAAACAACGCCTAGTTACGTTCTAGCACCTCAAGTTCCATGGGACGAAGCACGCGAAGGCTGGTTCGGTAAAGGGCAGACGGAACAAGTGAAAAAACTAATTGATAAAGTAGTTTCGGAAAATGACGATATTGATACATCAAGAATTTATATTTCAGGTGTTTCCAATGGAGCGACAGGAACTTGGAAAATGTTAACGGAGAATCCTAATTTCTTCGCGGCTGCGATGCCAATTGCTGGCTATATGTATCATGAAGGTTCGGAATTCATTCAAGTTGGTTCCGCACGGTATTTAGCGCCAGATAAAGCGGATGCTGCGAAAATTAAAGATATTCCGATTTGGACATTCCAAGCAGAAGATGATCCTGTCAACAGTGTTCAAGGCTCGCTTCAAGCGGTCAAAGCGATTCAAGATGCAGGAGGTAAGAAAGTTCAAATGACAGAGTACCCGTCTGGTTTAGTGGCACCAAATCCACACGCCTCATGGGAAAAAGCGTATAATGATTCACAAGCTTTAACTTGGCTTGTGTCAAATGTAAAATAATCGAAGTAGACTCGTCTGGCGCTAGAAATCCAGGCGAGTTTTTCTTTTTTGCAAAAACAGAGTAAAATCCTTCTGAATGGGGTAAAATAAATTGAGGTCAGGAGGTAGAGAAAATGAAACCAATTATTGGGATTACAGGAAATAGGCTCGCAAAAGGTATTGATAAATTTTACGGGCATCGTGTCACATATACGCAACAACGCTATGTTGATGCGATTCATAAAGTAGGGGGATTACCAATTGTTATCCCGATTGATGACCCAGATAGCGCCAAGCAAATGATCGGGTTAGTAGATGGCTTATTAATGACGGGAGGACAAGACATTACGCCGTTTTATTACGGAGAAGAACCGCTTCCTGAAATTGCCGATTATGCACCCATTCGCGATGCATTTGAAATTGAACTTACGAAACAAGCATTCGCAGCTAAAACGCCAATTCTTGCAGTATGCCGTGGTATGCAAGTAGTCAATGTGGCGCTTGGCGGTTCGCTTTATCAAGACGGGAAGTACGTAGAAGGTTCGCTTTTGCAACACTTACAGCAAGTAGATGAACAACTCGGCTCCCATTTAATTGATATAGATCCAGGAAGTTTACTAGCAACAGTTCATGGCACTAGAAAGCGTGTGAATAGCTTGCACCACCAGTATGTTAAAAAAGTAGCTAGTCGTCTACATGTCACAGCGCGTACACAAGACGGTATGATTGAAGCTGTGGAAGGAAACGAACTAGAAAGCTTTTTCATCGGCGTCCAGTGGCACCCTGAACTCATGTTCCAAATGGACAGAGAGAGCGAAGATTTATTCGCCCTTTTTGTAAAAGCAAGTAAGAAAAACTAAGCTTTTTTAGAAAACCTTTGGAAAGTGTGCGGCAAACTGATAAAATAAAAATAGTAGTAACGCGTCTGGAGGTGCAAAGTGAAACTCATTCAAAAAGTAGTCATTATGCAAGTTTTGACGGAACAAAGCAAACTTGAACTTTTAACGTATTATAAAGAGCAAAAACGCCTTTTAGAAACAGAAAGTGAACAGCTTTTATTTGAACAAAAAAAAGTGGAACATAAAAACCGTTACCAGCCAGAGCGTGTTAATGAATATTTTGAACATGAATTAAACTTGCGCCAAGAGAAAATCAAGTTGGTGGAATTTCAAATGGAACAACTTGAAACGCTACCGCTTGGGAGTGAAATTCGCGAACGCGAGCTTGAAACGATTGTAGATGTTCAAGTTGGCGATGAGTGGAGCGATGCCACACTTAGTAAAACGATTGTTGTAACGGACGGAGTAATTACAGAAATACGCTAGAGGTGACTTATGGGAAAGATGTTTAATGTAGGAAAAATCGTGAATACACACGGACTAATGGGCGAAGTGCGCGTCATTTCAAGAACTGATTTCGCAAGCGAACGCTACCGCACAGGCAATAAACTTTTTTTGTATTTAAAAAATGAAAATACGCCAATTGAACTTACGGTACGCTCACACCGCGTGCATAAAAATTTCGACTTGCTAACGTTTGAAGGCTACACTGGGATTAATCAAGTAGAAAAAATGAAGGAAGGCATTTTAAAAGTGCCAGAAGAAGCGCTAGGTGAATTAGAGGAAAACGCGTATTATTTTCATGAAATTATTGGTTGTCATGTGCGCACCTCAGACGGCCTTTTACTCGGCGAAATTACTGAGATTTTGACGCCAGGCGCGAATGATGTTTGGGTTGTGAAACCAGAGCGCGGAAAAGAAATGCTTATTCCGTATATTGCTGACGTTGTAAAAAAAATCGATATCGGGAGCAAGGAAATTGTTATCGAGCCACTTGAAGGGTTGCTAGATTAAATGAAAATTGATATTTTATCCATCTTCCCGGAAATGTTCAGCGGCATGCTATCTGAATCCATTATGAACAAAGCGATTCAAAAAGGCATCGTGGACATTGCGGTGACAGATTTTAGACAATACGCCGAAGGAAAGCATCAGGTGGTGGACGACTATCCATATGGCGGCGGCGCAGGTATGTTGCTCAAGGCACAACCCATTTTCGATGCCGTGTCACATGTACAACTCGAACATAAAAAGCCGCGCATCATTTTGATGGATCCAGCTGGTAAGCCGTTTAATCAAAAAATGGCGGAAGAATTTGCAGAAGAAGAACAACTCATTTTTATTTGTGGGCACTACGAGGGCTACGACGAACGCATTCGCGAGCATCTTGTAACCGACGAAGTTTCAATTGGCGACTACATTTTGACAGGCGGCGAAATCGGGGCAATGGCGATGACGGACAGCATTGTTCGGCTGCTTCCAGGCGCTCTAGGCAATGCTGATTCTGCGGTGCACGATTCATTTTCAAGCGGTTTGCTTGAACATCCGCACTATACGCGTCCCGCTGACTTTCGTGGCATGCAGGTTCCAGATGTGCTTTTAAGTGGGAACCACGCGAAAATTGAGGAATGGCGAAACAAAGAGTCGCTTCGGAGAACGTTTTTACGCCGCAAGGACTTACTTGAAACATACAATTTATCCAAAAAAGAGCAAGAATGGCTACATGAAATAGAAGAAGAATGTGATGAAAGGAAGCGTTAATATGACTTTTTTTGGGAAAGACCGAGCTGTTCGGGATAAAAATCGGGAAGAATATGTATCTGAGCAAAATGACCAGAAACGAATTGGCGAAACTTGGGAGAATGTGCAAGTGTCAACGGGTGGCATTAATGTCAATCACGATGTTCTAACGGTCGTTTTCGCAAAAAGTGTGCGCCAAAAATTGAAGTCAGACGACGAAGCGATTTTAGAAACAGTCGGCTTTGAAAACTTACTTAAAGAGCTCCAACAAAAAGCGCTTGACGTCGGGGGAAACGGGATAATCTACTGTAACTTCACGGAACAATTTGTCGGCGACCGCGTCTATCAACTCGCATACGGTACAGCTGTGAATATTAAGATTACGAGATTTTAATCCAGCCTATCAAGAAAAAAACTTTACAGTCAAAGAAGTTTGTGTTAATCTAATTAAGTATCTGGGCTATTCCAGATTTGATAACAATATTCCGCTTCGTTCTTAATACGTATGAATATTTGTATGAAGGAGAGAATAAGATGAATAAACTTATCGAAGAAATTACGAAAGAACAGCTAAAAACTGACAACCCGGATTTCCGTCCTGGTGACACTGTACGTGTTCACGCAAAAGTTGTCGAAGGTACGCGCGAACGTATCCAACTTTTCGAGGGTGTTGTAATTAAACGCCGTGGTTTTGGTATTAGCGAAACTTTCACAGTTCGTAAAATTTCTTATGGCGTTGGTGTTGAACGTACGTATCCAGTACATACACCTCGTATCGCTAAGCTAGAAGTTATTCGTCGCGGTAAAGTTCGTCGTGCGAAACTTTACTACTTGCGTAACTTACGCGGTAAAGCGGCTCGTATTAAAGAAATTCGTTAAGCTTAAACCCTTGAGAAATCAAGGGTTTTTGTTTATCTTGGGTTTGTCTCATTGAAGCCTAAAAAGTGAAAAGGGGCAAAAAAGGGGCAAATCTTTTACAAACGCTCAATATTATCTTTCACTTTTTCACGAATCCCTTTTGTAATGTGCAAGTATATTTGCTCTGTTATTTTACTATTTTCATGCCCAACGCGATCTTGTATAGCAAACAATGGAGTACCTAATTCGGCTAATTTTGATACATGAGTATGGCGAAAGATATGGCTACTTAGTGGTTTATCTATGTTTAAATCTTTTTTTGCTTTCCTCAAAAAAGTATTGATAGCGGTAATTTGAATTGGGGTACCACGACTCGTGGAAAAAATAAAATCCGATTCAACTGCAGCATTTAACTGGTGGATTTGTTTTAATAGTTGGACGGCTTTCGTCGGTAAATCAACTTCACGCATTCCTGCAGATGTTTTAGTTGTTGTGGATTTTTCTTGTTCGTGGATTTTTTTGCCTTTGTATTCTAACGTTCCATTCACTATTATATAAGCATGTTCATTTTCAAGCACAACATTGTCTTGTGTTAATGAAAGGGCTTCACCCGCACGTAATCCTGTATAATATAAGAATTGAAATAAAAGAGCATACCTTTCGTTTTTCATTTCTGTATATTCAACAATATGAGCATATTCCTCGTCCTCTAAAAATTTAGTCTTTGTTTTATTATCGGTATTCCTTGAATATTGAATGGAAACTTTATCAATTGGATTATCCACAATGTAGCCTCTTCTTTTTGCAAATTCAAAAACTAATTTCACTTTTGACTTTACAAGAGCAGTGGAACGATTAGACAACTTACGCTCTCCATATATTAAGTCCTCTAATTCCTCTATTAGATATTGGGATGTAATTTTAGTAATTAATGCATCTTCGCCAATTACCTTTATAAATCCATCTAAAACCTGTACAGTAGAAAAGTACGTACTCCATTTTACTTGTTTTTGATACAACGGTTTCCACTGCTCGTAAACTTCGTTAAATGTAAGACTTTTCTCTGTTGTCCGTTGTTTTTTTAATAAAACTGAAATTTTATCATCTAGAAGCCGCTGTGCTTCTTTTTTAGCGCGATTAGAGTTGCTTGCGAGTGTTATTGATGCTTTTTTGTTTTTTTCAGTCAGAGGGTCGTTATAGCGTTCTACGAATTTGTATTTTCCGTTTGCCAATTCTTCTATCCACATTGAAAAGCCTCCTTTTTCGAATGTACGTTCTGTTTTTACTTGAATGAAAAGCCCTAAGAACGGGCTTTATTGAAAGGCAACTAGTGCGTCCTCTACGTTTGATTTCAATTGAGGCACCTTTTGAGAGGCTTCGTTAACCCTCATTTTGTCTTTATCTGCTGAATTGATATCTCCGACTTGGCTATCTTCAATGTAATATTTTGTGCTGTTCAGCAGAGATTGAAGGTTTTCTGCATAAGAAATAATTGCTTCTTTTAGTTGAGAGGCTTGTTGAGAACCTTCTTCTGTATAACCATTAATCTTAGTCAGATTCATTCTTGCATCGTACAATTTATTGCTCAACTCCTTGAGCTTATCTAAGTTCTCATCTGTAAAAGGGTCGCCCAGCTGAGTATATTCACTGTAAAGAGCTTCCATGTCCCCGAATGCACCTTTTATTGCGTTTAGGTCTTCTGCGGGTAAGCTTGGTTTTTCTTCTTCAAGATTAGCGTTCGGTACCACTGTAACATCAGCGAAAGAGCTATCCATACCTTCTAGGCTACAATATAAACGTTTCGTAAAAAACATTTTTTCACCATCGAGTTTACTTTTAATTGTAAATTTCCCGTTGTCATCTGCGATTACCTTCACGTCATCTAAATTGATCGTTGCTTTTGGCGTTGCTGTCCCTGAGATTTGATAGGAGCCGTCGGTGTTTGTCGTCACCTGTTTTGCACTAGGTTCAACGATTGTACTTTCTTTTTTCTCAGGCGCTTTTTTCGTTTTCTTCGGTTCTTTCTTTGTTTCAACCTTCGTCTTTTCTTCCGCTTTTGGTTCATCTCCGCATGCTGTTAGCCCCACACTTAATAGAGCCGCCATCAGCACAAGTAAAATATTTTTCATTCCCATTCCTCCATTTTTAGTATGCGTTTCCAACTTTTTATTTTATCAGAAAATAGAACACTTGTATTTCACGCATTAGACAAAAATAGAGAATATTTTGTCTATTTTACACATTCATAAACGGTCAATTAGAGTTGGAATTAGTTTTCTCTTGTTCCCAGGAAGGTAATACGTTATCGAGAAAGAATGTTGACATTTTTCCACAGGAGCAAAAACGAGCATCCCCTGATAACTTTTTACCGCATCCGAGGTTTTCAGCAACTGCGTCAAGTGCACTATACTTAGCCGCCGCAAAGTCTGTATCAGACAATCCAGAGCATTGATTGTATAGGTAAGTATTGCAAACTTGACAGTTATTTTGAGTAGCGTCAAGTTTTTCATTTTCACAGGTGGGGCATTTATATACCCTACCGTTGGCATCAGTTTCTATTTTTTTATATATCATTCGTTTAAATCCCCCTTCCCAGTTAATTAAGTCAGATTTATATTTTGACCCTAAGGTTTCTAAACTAATTGAGTTTTCTACATATTCAGTACCTCCGCAAATTCGACAGCATTCTGACCTTTTGAAATCGGAATTTCCACATCTCGAGCATTGGAAGTAATGGGTTAAGCTATAAATATCTTTTTTAAAATGGTTAGCAATTCGATGCGGGGTTCTACTAATGCCATGCTCCGCTCTTCTTTTTAAATCTTTTATAACGATTCCAGAAACTGTGAATGATACATCAAAAACTTGCATTATGACATCTTGGCTTATTTTCGTTAGGTTATCTAGTAAAAGATCAACGATCGGAAGAGGGGCGAGTAATTTCCTAGCAAATAGATTTGCTTCTTTTTCGAACGCGTCAATCTCACTAGGAGATAATGCATTTCTAGAAAGCAAACTTCTTTCACTTCTCTCGTTATGTTTTAAAAAGTAGTGGCCTAACTCATGCGCTAGCGTAAATCTTTTCCTACCTATGTGTGTTACGGCATTATTGTATAGAAGGATATACTGGTCATCCTCTTTGCAATACCACAGGCACCCTTCTTCACTTTGTGTCCACTGCTTGACTTCGTTTTTAGAAAGTCCCCTGAGTTTCCCAAACTTCTTATAGCTTAGTAATGTTAGATTATCTATTGAATTAATTATTTTTTTTAAATTTACAGGAGTTTTCCTAAGGCCGGAATCTAAGATGACTTCGTAAGCTTTTTTTTCAGCCTTTTCGAAATCAGGCTTATAAGTCGTCATCTTCCTCATCATCCTTTATGTTTCCATTCTTCAAATCGTCGAAAGTAGCTTCCATAATTTTAATTAATTTGGTTTGATCTTTTTTGTCCAATCCTCTAGCGTACCTTTGTATAGTGGAATATTCTCTACTTTCGCTCGTGGCATTATCAGCTTCTAAAGGCAGTTTAATGTCTGTTCGTCCGAGTAAATAATCAGTCGATACATTGAAAAAATCTGCCACTTTTTGGAGGCTATCTCCGTTTGGAGTTTTTTTCTTCCAAGAATACAAAGAGTTTCTACCAAAGCCTAATTTTTCTTCCAATTCGACTATAGATATTTTTTGACTTTCTGCTAATTTTTTAACTCTATCAAATGTGGTCATATCAAGCACCTTTCTCTATTAGCGGAAAACAAATTAAACTTTAGTATAGAAAACGCTTGACTTCTATCATAAAGTTTAATATACTGTGTTCATAAGCTAATTATTTAGCTAGTAGAGCACAATAAATAACAGCCTCACGTACACGTTCCCCAACGTTTTTATGGCTTTATATTGGCTTATTTAGCTATGTTTACATTCTATAATAAAGTTTAATTATTGTCAATGTTTAGCTAAATAATTAGCTTGAAAACTAAACGAGAAAGGATTTCAGAATATGGGAAAGGAGGAGTCGTAAATGGACTCACGACAAGAAAAACGTATCATAAACGCATTAGAATCTATCGAAAAAAGCCTCCGCGTTCTAGCAGAAAACGCGAAGGCGAGCAAAGAATTAAAAGACCTGATAGTGGAAAATCTCGAAGGGTTGGAAAGTAGTCTTCAAGATTTAAAAGATGATCCTTTTGGACTTAAGCAAACAAATCTAGAGGGATTACTGGATGACATGCTAGCATCATTTACAGGCGGTACAAATGCAGATTTAAGAGCGCACATACTTGATGAACTAAAGGTAAAAGATTATTCCGATGAAGAAAAAAGCAAAATCAAAAGATGTGTTGATGAAATAATTGAGAAGCAGGAATTTGCAATTAATCCTTTTGGGCTTAAAGAATAAGGAGAACACGATGTTTATTCCTTTTGTAGCTGTAACCCTTACATTAGCTACAATAGTGCGTCTTGTTTTTAGTTGACACACAACAAAAAATGTGATGTTTGTTGCATTTTATGCTCTTTACTCGATACTTATTATTCTTGCTCAAGTGTGGTTTCTAACATCACTTTAGCAATTGTCACACACTGATTGAAAAAAAGGAGGCCTGCTAAATGAAAAAGCGTGAGATAGAGCAAAATCTTGATGAAATCACGAAAGAGTTAAAAACTATGAAAAAACTATTAGTAAGTATAAGTCATATGGTAGCGGATGAAGTCAATTTTAAAGAACAGTTAACGGATTATATGACAGAGCTTTTCCATTCACGTACTAATATGTACCCCGATGAAATTTATCTAACGGGAAAGATTAATGGCGGTAGAGAGCTTCATCAACGGTTACATTGAAATCGAAATCTTTCCGTGATGTAATGACCTGAAGTTTATTTTCACCTACACAGACTTGTTTTTTGTCTCGAAACTTGAAGTACAAATACCCTCTGATTGACGAGTATGGTTCAAGCTTGATAAGTGGTGTTAGGAAGTTATCGCCGACAGGAAATACTTCTTTTACTTCATCATTTGTGCCTTTAAAAATAATAAATTCATGTTCAGGTATCTGTTTTTTATTGCTTTCGGTGAATTCATATGTGTTTCCAGGCTTCGAATAACTATTGAATACCAAATCATTATTTAATTTAAATTCGATAATACTAATCGGTAAGGAGCTATCATTAGTCAACACAACTTCGCAGATTACACGGTAAGGAATGTTATGGTGAACATCAGGATTATCGTTAGAATATCGGTCTGGTTCAATAATAACTGCTGCCTTTTGAATATTCCGTTGTTGTAATTTTAGGTTTGGACGCTGCTTCAAATAATTTGATAAAGCAAAATAAAATGTTACTAATGAAACAAAAAAAGCGGTGATAGGTACGATGTTGTTTTGAAGAAAAGTCATTTACTCACCTCCATTCACTGAAAATTATACAGTATTTTGGAGAAATATAAAAGGTAAGGAGGTTTTAAAATGTTATGTCCAATTTAGAATTTGGAATTTATGTCCGAAGTGAACTTCGGCGAAAAGGTTTACAACAACGAGATTTAGCGAAAGCAGTAGGATGTACAGATGCTTATTTATCTCAAGTATTAAACGGCGAAAGAGAAGGCTTAGATTTGAAGAAGAAAATTCGTGATTATCTCCTCGAAATGAAGATGTAAGAAGGGGGTACCCTAAAAGTGAGTTTATTAACAACTATAAAATTAGAAAGGGGAATAAACTTCCATGATTCTCCGGAATTTTTTAGACAAAGAAACATTTAAAGAAAAATATAAATATTCCGAATCAACTTATCAACGTAGAATAAACGAACTTAAAAATAACTCCGAATATAGAGAGGCATATGTAAATCCAACAAGTTCAGAAGTATGGATTATAGAAGAGATTTACCAACAGTTTTTAATTTGGAAATCAAAAAATAAATATAAGGAAACAAAGGGTGAGCATAATGAAAAAAGCCAGATGGGAACTCCTCGATGAAATCAATTATCATCTTCGAATTGTTTCAAAGCATAGTCCTGCATTTGCCAAACGAATTCGCGATCGAATACCGGAATGTAATTTGCAAGAGCTAGAGTATCTCGTCATAGAAGTAATGAATTATCAGTTAGATTATGAGGTTAAAAGAGGCAACGTGCTTATTAAACCTAAATTTAAATTTAGAAAAAAGAGGTGATGACATGTTATTCGTACTATTTTTAGGTAGTTTAATCAGTGGAATTTGCGGAATTTGGGTAGGAATATTTCTACAACATAAAAAGAATGCTCGACAGGTCGCACGCCAGTCAAGCACTCAACAAAAATTCTATACCGATATTGTAACAGAAGGAAAGAAAATAAACAAATCTATTCAATAAAAAGGAGTTTTTACTATGGAACAGGATAAAATTATTTTTGTCAAAAAAGAACGGAAACTGCCCAATCATCAATGGCCGCGAGTCCGAATCAACAGAGAGACCTACAAAGCCATAGATGATATTGCAAATGAGGCAAGTTTAAATTTATCAGACGTGACCACACGATTACTAGATTTTGCCTTAAAACATGTTGAGATTCATAAGAAAATTTCTGAAATAAATTCAAATGAAGGAGGGGATGGTAAATAATGCCTGTTAAAATTCATCAACTGGAAATTGAAAATGTAAAACGTGTCAAAGCGGTCAAAATAGAACCTATTTCAAATGGACTCACAATCGTAGGAGGAAATAATAATCAAGGAAAAACCAGCGTTTTAGATGCGATTGCATGGGGATTAGGTGGAAATAAATATCGCCCAAGTCAAGCCGAACGAGAAGGTTCTGTTACCCCACCACATCTCCATTTGAAATTAAGTAACGGTTTAATTGTAGAACGTAAAGGTAAAAATTCAGATTTAAAAGTCATTGATCCAAATGGAGAAAAAGGTGGACAACAATTACTCAATTCATTTGTGGAAGAACTAGCTATTGATTTGCCACGTTTTATGGAATCTAACAACAAAGAAAAAGCTCAAACCTTATTACAAATTATCGGTGTGAAAGAAGAGTTACTTCAATTAGAACAAGAAGAGTCAGATATTTATAACAAACGTTTAAGCATCGGACAGATTGCGGATCAAAAATCTAAATTTGCAAAAGAACAACCGTACTTTTCAGATGCCCCCAAGGAGCTTATTTCAGCGTCAGAATTAATCCAGCAACAGCAATTAATCTTGGCGAATAATGGAGAAAATCAACGTAAGCGTGAGCATGTACAACAAATTAAAATGCAATTTGATGCAGAGCAAAGTGAAATTGCACGTCTTGAATACCAATTAAATGAATTAAAGGAAAAGCATGTACAAACGGAACGCGATTTAGAAATTGCCAATACATCTACTGCTGAATTACAAGACCAATCTACTGCTGAATTGGAACAAAATATTGCAAACATTGATGAAATTAATCGAAAAGTCCGAGCTAATTTGGATAAAGATAAAGCGGAAACGGATGCTGCTGAATACCGACAACAATATGATGCCTGTACAACGAAATTGGCAGAAATCCGCAAGAATAAAACAGCCTTACTTGAAAATGCTGATTTACCACTTTCTAACCTTTCAGTGGAAGAGGGAGAACTAACGTATAACGGCAAGAAATGGGACAATATGAGCGGTTCAGACCAGCTCCGCGTCTCAACAGCAATCGTCCGGAAATTAAAACCAGATTGTGGATTTATTCTGCTTGATAAGCTCGAACAAATGGACACAAACACCCTAGAAGAATTCGGGAAGTGGCTCGTACAAGAAGGGCTACAAGCCATTGCCACGAGAGTGAGCACGGGAGAAGAATGCTCCATTATCATTGAAGACGGTTATGTGAAAGGGCAAGAACATCAGCCATTAGAAGAAACGACAAAACCATGGGAAGGAGGAAAATTTTAAATGAACATAACTCATGGCAAAATTGCTCGTGCACAAAAAGTAGTCTTATATGGTCCAGAAGGAATTGGAAAATCCACATTTGCTTCAAAATTTCCAACCCCAATTTTTATCGATACAGAAGGCAGTACATCTAATATGGATGTGGGGCGTTTGGATAAGCCAACATCATGGATTATGCTTTTACAACAAATTGAGTTTGTGAAGCAAAATAAACCTTGTGAAACGCTTGTTATCGATACAATCGACTGGGCAGAACGGATTGCAATTGAGCATATCTGTAGTAAAGAAAATAAGACGTCCATTGAAGATTTCGGGTATGGAACTGGCTACATCAAGTTAGAAGAAGAGCTTGGACGTTTTTTAAATAAGTTATCTGAATTAGTAGAGGCAGGCATTAATATTGTGCTCACGGCTCACGCGCAAGTTCGAAAATTTGAGCTGCCAGATGAAATGGGAGCATTCGACAGATATGAATTAAAACTTGGCAAAAAGACAAGTGCACGTACCTCCTCACTCGTAAAAGAATGGGCGGATATGGTGCTGTTCATGAATTATAAGACTTATGCGATTGTGGACAGCCAAACGAATAAAATGAAGGCACAAGGAGGAAAACGTGTTATTCATACGACCCACCACCCGTCATGGGATGCTAAGAATCGATTTGGGTTACCAGATGAATTGGATATGGATTATACCACTATTGCGCATATATTCGCAACTAAGACATCTAGTGAAGGTGAAATAGAATCGCCAACAGCCGAAGAATTGAAAGATGTTCCTTTTAATATGGAAGATTCCAATCAAAATGTAACCTCAACAGAAATAACACCTGAGAAAATAGGTGAAGAGGACTTACAAGTAGTTCGTACTATCTCGCCACCTCTCGCAGATTTAATGGCAGAAAACCATGTCACCTTAGAGGAGCTCCAAAAAGTAGTAGCGGAGCGTGGCTACTATCCATTAGGTACGCCTTTTGAAAATTATGATTTAGGCTTTGTCAATGGATCGCTAATAGGCGCTTGGGACGCCGTTTATGGAATGATTCGAGAAATGAAAAAATAGGAGGAATAAGCAAATGGTAGAAAATAACCAGGAATATGAACTTGGCTGGGATGCAAAGATTGAGAAAGAAGGAGTGGACTTTGTCCTTCTCGAAGCAGGAGAGTATATGTTTACGGTAAACAGTTTTGAACGAGCTCGGTACACCCCCGCGCGTGCAGATTCCAAATTACCTGCATGTAATAAAGCTATTTTGAACATAACAGTTCATGGTGGAGAACAAGGCGATGCAACCATCAGTCATAATTTATTTTTACATTCCAGTGTGGAAGGTTTGCTCTCCGCTTTTTTCATCAGCATTGGTCTTAAAAAGAAGGGTGAGCCACTTGTCATGAACTGGAATGATATATTTGGAAAAACTGGAAAAGCAAAAGTGATTGTTCATGACTACAAGAATAAAAATGGGGAAGAGCGCCAAATTAACCGCATCGATTACTTTTTAGAACCAGAAGGATATCAATCATCCGCCGCTGCAACTTCAACGCCCACTATGACACCAGGTCAATTTTAAGGAGGTGAAAAAAGATGGATAAAAATTTTGTTGAATTGAACTTATCTGAAATGGAAAACGGCGCTTTACAAGAAAAATTCACTCGAGAAGCAACGAAAGTATTTGAAAATGTGCATGACCCTAATACCAAAGCAACCGACAAACGTTTTGTGGTTATCACAGTAGAGCTTAAACCGGATGAAAAAAGACAAGTTGTAACAGCTACAACGAGTGTCGTTTCGAAACTGGCCAAATCAAATCCAGTTGAAACAACAATCTTAACAGGAAAAGACTTGACAACTGGCAAAATTGAAGCACGAGAATTAAAATCTAATTCACCAGGACAGACATATATGGATGTTGATAATGGAGAAGTAAAAACTGATGTTGGAGAACCAGTCGATGTTATGGAGAAAGAAATGGCAAAACAAAACCAAATTATTGATTTACAAGAGAAAAGGGGTTAAGAAGATATGGAAAAAGATGCGTTAAAATTTTTAGTTGATCAAGGGATTAAACCTGTTGAACGTATACAAGTTATTGATGGCCAGCACTATGTGATTGATAATCTAGGGGAGGTACAGCGTATTCTTCCAAAGGCTATTGTAGCCCAAAATACATTGAACACGAACACATTAAGTAGCTTGATTCACTATATTAAAGCTAATTTAGAAAGAATTGATTGTCAATTTATTGTTCACGTGGTAAGTGAAACGCATGTCATGGTGAAAGGGCTGTTAGAAATAGATGGCGAACGAGAAGTCTTGTTATCGGCTAATGCCATCGTTCCAGAAGTTGCTTATGATTGTTTTTATGATGCAGAGTCTTTTAATATTTTATTACAATCAAAATTTGTTGCTAATGAAGACCGTGCAACACTCTTACAAGTAAGTGGCAATATCATTAGCGAAGATGTTCAGCAAACTAGTGATGATGGCACAAGCCAAGCCGTCTCTATCCGACAGGGTGTCGCATCGCAAGCTGATGTGAAGGTGCCTAATCCCGTGACACTAGCCCCTTATCGAACGTTTATTGAAGTTGAACAGCCTGAAAGTTTATTTATCTTCCGTATGAAAGATGGTCCTCGTTGTGCGTTATTTGAAGCCGATGGCGGTTTCTGGCGAAATGAAGCGATTGCCCGAGTGCGAGACTACTTGGCAGAGGCATTATCGGAAGAGATTTATTCTAAAAAAATCACTCTTATTGCGTAAGGGGGGAGCTAAAATGAAACTTAGACCTTATCAAAAGGAAGCCCGCGAAGCAATACGAACAGAGTGGCAAAAAGGCAATAAAAAGACCCTTCTTGTTCTTCCAACAGGGACTGGCAAGACGGTAGTTTTTAGTAGTGTGATTGAAGCTGAGGTGAGAGAGGGCAAGCGTGTGCTTGTTCTCGCCCACCGTGGCGAATTACTGGAACAAGCCGCCGACAAATTAAATAAAGTGACGGGGCTTAAATGTGCAACAGAAAAAGCAGAATTATCGTCTTTAAATAGTTTCTATAGGGTGGTTGTTGGTTCTGTTCAGTCTTTACAGCAAGAAAAGCGATTGAAAAAATTTAAACCTGATCATTTTGATACCATCATTATTGATGAGGCACATCATTGTATCAGTGAAGGGTATCAGCGCGTTTTAAATTATTTTGAGGACGCTTGCGTTTTAGGTGTAACCGCAACACCAGACCGCGGGGACATGCGGAATTTGGGGAGTTATTTTGAATCTTTAGCTTATGAATATACGCTACCCAAAGCAATAAAGTCAGAGTATTTAAGCCCGATTAAAGCTTTAACATTACCTATCCAATTAGATTTATCTCAAGTAGCGCAACAAGCGGGCGATTTTAAAACGAAAGATTTAGGGACGGCTTTGGACCCTTATTTAGAATCGATAGCACGAGAAATGCAACAACATTGTCTGAATCGTAAAACAGTCGTATTCTTGCCGCTTGTCAAAACAAGTCAAAAGTTTCGAGATATTCTAAATCAATATGGATTCCGTGCTGCCGAAGTAAATGGCGAGAGTAAGGAACGAAAAGAAATTCTGGAAAATTTTGAAAATAATAAATATAACGTGTTATGTAACTCCATGTTATTAACAGAAGGTTGGGATTGTCCTAGTGTTGATACCATCGTTGTGCTAAGACCAACAAAAGTTCGTTCGCTATATAGCCAGATGGTAGGTCGAGGAACCCGCTTGTTCGAAGGGAAAACAGAATTATTATTACTTGATTTTTTATGGCATACGGACCGCCATGAGTTGTGCCATCCTGCCCATTTAATTACTGAAAGTGATGATGTAGCAAGACAAATGACAAAAAACATTGAGGAAGCAGGCGGAATGGTGGATTTAGAAGTCGCCGAACAAGAGGCTGAAACAGATGTTATTTCTCAACGTGAAGAAGCACTCGCCAAAAAATTAGCTGAAATGAAACGCCGTAAAAAGAAACTGGTGGACCCTTTACAGTTTGAAATGTCTATTCAATCCGAAGATTTGACGAATTATAAACCTTCATTTGGTTGGGAAGAGGACTCACCAAGTCCGAAACAATTAAAATCACTTGAAAAATTAGGGATTCTACCCGATGAAATTGAAAACGCTGGTAAGGCTAGCAAATTATTGGACCGTTTAGACAAACGTAAACAAGAAGGGTTGACTACACCAAAACAAATTCGTTTTCTTGAGCAACGAGGATTTGAGCATGTAGGCACGTGGCAATTTCATGCTGCCAAAAAACTCATTGATCGAATTGCAGCAAATGGATGGCGCACTCCTCATGGAATAAATCCAAAAACGTATAAAGGTTAGTAAGAAATAAAGGAGCAAACCATGGAAAACAAAATAGACTTAATCGAAATTTTGAAGCATATCGATCCTTCTATGTTGGATTATACAGAATGGGTCAACGTGGGCATGGCACTCAAAGAAGAAGGCTATACAGCTAGCGACTGGGATGATTGGAGCAAATCAGATGCACGCTATAAAAATGGGGAAGTATTCAAAAAATGGGAAAGTTTCCAAGGCAACTCTTCACCAGTCAAGGGCGGTACCATTGTCCAACTTGCAAAGGACCAAGGCTTTTCATTTGGAGACTTTAATGAAGTGCATTCCCATGAGCTCGATTGGAACGACACGATTCAAGATGAGCTTATCGTGGTGGATCGTAATTGGATTGAAAAAAGAGAAATTGAAGAGCCTAGTGTCTGGAATCCCGTTCATGAAATCACAACGTATTTCAAAACATTATTCGAATCCAATGAGAAGGTTGGCTATGTAACAGATTCTTGGCAGAACGAAGAAGGAAAATACTTGCCGAGTGCAGGGAATTATGATCGGACAGCGCGGCAACTTATTGATGAATTAGAACGCTGTAACGGAGATATTGGCGCTGTTCTTGGTGATTATAAAGAGGAAGCAGGGGCATAGATACGATTTAACCCACTAGACGGGCTAGGCGTAAAAAATGAGAATGTGACATCCTTTCGCTATGCCCTTGTAGAATCAGACAAGATGGAACTCGCCAAACAAAATGCCATTTTAAGAGAACTCGAATTACCTATCGCAATATTGGTCCACAGTGGGAAAAAATCATTACATGCGATTGTCAAAGTAGATGCTGCAGACTTAGACGAGTATAAAAAACGAGTAGACTATCTCTATAATGTTTGTAAGAAAAATGGGCTTGTGATTGATACACAGAACCGTAACCCTTCCCGATTAAGTCGAATGCCTGGTGTCATTCGAAATGGTAAAAAACAATTTATTATTGATCAAAATATTGGACAGCCAACATGGGAAGCTTGGCATGAGTGGATTGAAAGTGTGAACGATGATTTACCAGATCCCGAAAGTTTAACAGATACATGGGATAATTTACCGCAACTTGCCCCTGTTTTGATAGATGGCGTATTGCGGCAAGGTCATAAAATGTTAATGGCAGGGCCCAGCAAAGCTGGTAAATCTTTTGCGTTAATTGAAATGACCATTGCCATTGCTGAGGGACGGGAGTGGTTAGGTTGGTCCTGTGCGCAAGGGAAAGTACTGTACGTCAATTTAGAGCTAGATAGAGCTTCTTGTTTACACCGATTTAAAGATGTTTATAACGCACTAGAATGGGCACCAAAAGGTATTAATAACATTGATATTTGGAATTTGCGTGGCAATTCAGTACCAATGGATAAGCTCGCACCGAAGCTTATAAGAAGAGCTGCAAAAAAAGATTATATCGCTGTTATCATCGACCCCATTTATAAAGTGTTAACAGGCGATGAAAATAGTGCGGACCAAATGGCTCATTTCACCAATCAATTTGATAAGGTATGTACAGAATTAGGTTCGAGTGTCATCTATTGCCATCATCACAGTAAAGGAAGTCAGGGCGGTAAGAAGTCGATGGACCGTGCGAGTGGCTCGGGTGTATTCGCTCGTGACCCGGATGCTTTGATTGATTTAGTAGAATTAGAATTGAATGATGAGGTGCAAAAACAACAAGAAAACAATCTATTATGCCAAGTCTATGAAAAGGCTTTAAAACAACTGAATCCGGATTATTTGGACACAGAAATATCTCAAGATGACTTATGTAGTCAAGTTCAGATGAAGGAGCATATCGGCCGCGCTTTAAAACAGCCGCAACGCCTTTTAGTAGACGAACAAGCGAAAGAAGCTCTTTTACAAGTGAGAAATAAATCAGCATGGCGTGTAGAGGGAACGTTGCGAGAATTTCCCAAATTTGACGCACGAAATATGTGGTTCGACTATCCGCGTCATGAATTAGATCATACAGGCATTCTAAAGGATATCAGGCTAGATGATGGCTTCCAATCATGGAAGAAGAATACGCCAAAGAAAACGGCAGAGGAACGTAAACAGGAGCGCTTAGATGCCCTTGAAACGGCTTATAGCGCGTGTGGTGTCGGTGATGAAATTACACCGTCAATGCTTGCTGAATATCTCGGAATCTCAGAAAAAACAGTCAGAAGGCACATTAAAGAACATCCGAAATTCTTTTTTGATGATGGAGTAGTCGGCAAAAAACAACAGGGACGGACAGACAAATAATGTCTTTGTCCGTGTCTCTCAGAGACAAAGACACAAAAAGCTGTCCCTGTCCGTGGTCAAATTTTCCCAAAGACACTGTTTTTAGTGTCTGTCCCTTGCATTTCACAAACTACAAGACAAACATGTTTTTGTCCCTGTCTGTCCCTTAGAGCGCGAATAGGTTAAGTGAGATTGTGAAAAACAAGTTTGTCCGAGGGACAGACAAACTATATATATAAATATATATAATGTCTGTCCGTCCCGAACCGTCACAGGGTAAAAGTAGTTGTGCGGATGCTAGCGCACAACAACTCCTTTCCCCTGACTGTGACTAAAGCGAAAAATCTAAAAATAAAAAAGGATCATGACGATTTAGAAATGGAGTAACAAAATATGGGCAAAACAAAATCCAAAGTGAAAAAGAAAAAACGAAAAATGTATGGAGCGCGTAAAGCGAATGAAAGGAATTTTAAACATGAGCCAATTTTTTATAGCAATGAAGAATATTCCAACGACAACACACCAGCAAAAACAAGTTCGGGTTATTAAAAATAAACAAGGAAAATCAGTACCAGCCTTTTATGAACCGCCTGAGCTAAAGGAGGCGCGTGAAAAGTTTATGGCTTTTCTAAGTCCTTATGTACCCGATGAACCATTTTTAGGCGCTGTGAGGTTAACGGTGTGGTGGTGTTTCTGGCACAATAATAAGCATCGGAATGGAGAATATAAAACAACAAAACCGGATTTAGATAACTCGAATAAATTACTACAAGACTGCATGACTGACTTAGGATTTTGGAAAGATGATAACTTGATTTCTTCCTTGCACACTGAAAAGTATTGGGCAGATGTACCAGGTATTTTTATACGAATTGAGGCGATATAGTGAATTATGAATCTTTTTTTCAAGATGTCACAGCTTGGATGACGGAGAGTAATTATCAACTAGAAAAGCACACGCTGTTTTCGCGTGAATACTGGGATTGGGTAATGCAATCCGCACGGAAATTATGTGATAAATATGATAATCATCCGCTTGTTATGCGTCAAGTGAAAATGCTATACGAGTATCAAGAAGAATTATATTTAAAATTTAGTCAGGGGGGTAGTTGAATGGGGTTAAGTAATCAAGACGTGAACAGAATTGTGGAGGCTATCGCGAATCGTGATAAACGAACAGAGAAAGAAGAGCGCGATTGGCGTTTACGCAATACCAAACTATTACTTGAGAAATACAGGTTTTTAAAAGCACATTGCGAGGGGATTCCCGCCGAAGTCGAAGACTTAGAAGAAACTACAACTATATTTGATGTAAAAGCTTTAACATTAGAAAGCCTCATCGAGCATAAAGCGAAAAGCTTAAAACTACTAAGATATTTTGAGGGTGTCATAGAAGCATATAGAAAAATTAGTTCGGCGGGACAAGAGTCAAGTAAACGACGCTTCCGTGCAATAGATAAACTGTATTTATCAGAATTTCCTCTAACAAAAAATAAATTATCGAAAGAGGAGCACGTGGACATTCGGACGGTCGAAAGAGATGCAAAACGAGCTATAGCAGAGCTTTCCGTGCTTTTGTTTGGAATCAAGGCGGCGCTTGATGATTGGTAAAGTTGTCGCAAAGCTGTCGCAAAAGTCCAATATTTCCATGTTAATATGATAGTGTAAGATAAATGTAATAACAGCCAGCCACTCCAAAATACTACTCATGGCTGGCTGTATACAAATAGAACCTCCAACACCTCTCGAAGAAATGTCCCACGGAAGGGCAATATAAATTAAGAAAGTCCTGTGCTAGCGTGGGGCTTTTTAATACAGGTTAGGAGATGAGACAGTTGCTTTCTAAAAAGTACAGAGACGATGAGTATTATACAACACAAGAGGCAGCAGAAAAGTTTTTCCAAAAAGTAGTCGCGCCGAGCGGCATTTTAAAACATAAAACAATTATTATGCCATTTACCAAAGCGGGCACACCACTGCATGAAGCGGCCGAACAGTATCACGGCAATGTTATCGCTTTTAACGGCGACACTGAAATGTGGCAACAGGTAAACAGCTATGATGATGCGGCTGTAATTGATAATCCTCCTTTTAGCCTGTCAACTAAAATAGAGCAGTTCTACATCAATGAGAACGTCCCCTTCGTTATATTCAGAAGCGCAGTATCCTATCCGCTTTTTATTTATCGTGAGGAGCACGCTGGGGTTATTTATGAGGATAGTAGAAGAGGAGTTCAATTCGATTGGGGTTTCGCGGAACATATAGCGCATGATAAATACATCCATTCACACTATCCAAATCTTATAGACAATCTAAAAGAAAAGGGGATACTTAGTAAGTCTGTGCCTGTAGGCTTTTCGTTTTATTTAGTTGATTATCAATTCAAAATAAAACAGTTGCATTCGATAGTCTAGTTTATCCGCGAAAGAAAGAAATGACCGTATTTTTAAACAACGGAGTTTTTGACGAGAATACAAAGACATTCATCGGTGCGCAAGACAAACGAGTCCACGCCATATCGGATTAAGGAGAGGTAACATGGAGACTAAAAAACTAAGGGAAGTACTCAAGAAACTAACTGGAACCGCGTGCGATTTAGCGCCGGCCTTCAACGTGTGCATCGGCGCGCAAGACGATAATAAGGTATGACTAAGCTATCTCAAGAAGAACGATTGTCTTTTTATAAATCGAAAGCATGGCGACAGACGAGAGAAGTTATTTTAAAACGAGACAACTACGAGTGCCAAGAGTGCAAAAGAAAAGGGAAGGTTACAACGGGCGAACGGCTAGACGTTGATCATCTATTAGAGCTAGAAGACTACCCAGATCTAGCGCTAGAGCCGTCTAACTTAGAAACAAAATGCGTAATGTGCCATAACAAAAAACATAATCGATTCGTAAAAAAAGAAAATAAATGGAACGATGAAAAATGGTAGCACACCCCCGGGCCAAAGGTTCAGCAAAAATAATTTGGCGCTGGGAACGGTGTGGGGTCTTTTGCGCAGAAATATTTAAAATTCTCATGAAGGGGGGAGGAGCAAGAATGAGGTACAACTTGAAAAAATTGGAAAAAGAACTGTTGTCGAAAATCGACACAACAAGTCAACAAGAATTAGAAAAAGTAAAACGGTACGTCAATTTGATTCGTATTTATTATGAGCTAGACAAAAGCATAGAAGAATTAGGGGCCGTTATTATCACAAAGAACGGGCCACAGGAATTCGCTAAAACCAACCCAGCTATTCAAGAAAAGAACAGGATTAACACCTCCCTTCTTTCGATTGAGAAATCGTTTGACTTTAAAAATGTGGATTCGCCTAACGACGGTAGTGACCTCCTATGATTTCAAATTCATATGTGGAAAACTATATTAGGCTGTACGAAGAAGGCAGGATCTTATTAAATAAAGAACGTATTGAGCTAATCAATTATATAAAAACCTACGTTCTGACTCGGGACGATATTTATTTCGATGAACAGAAGATAAACAATTACATTAGCTTTAGCGAAAAGTGGTATTTCCCTCTGGACAGTTGGGAAAAATTCATCGCACCTTTTATCTTCTTATACTACAAAAAAGATGGTGAACTTTTTTACGAAGAATTTCACATTACGCTAGGCCGAGGCGGGGGAAAGAACGGTTTCATAAGTACGTTGTCAAATTTCTTTATAAGCCCCTTACACGGGATAAAGAATTATGACGTCTCTATTGTAGCGAACTCGGAAGAGCAAGCGAAAGTTAGCTTTAATGAGGTTTTTAACGTTATAGACGGAAACGTAAAACTCGAAGGCAATTTTGAAGCTTGGAAAGCAAAAATTGTTGGAAAAGTTACTAATAGTGTATTTAAATTCCAGACCTCAAATGCTAAAACCAAAGACGGGGGGCGCGAGGGCTGTGTCATTTATGATGAAATACATGAGTACGAAGACAGACAAGTAATTGACGTTTTCTCAGGGGGGCTGGGGAAAGTGCCTAACCCCCGAGAATTTTTCATAGGAACAAACGGTTTTGTACGGGGTGGGTTTTACGACAAATTAGAAGAACGATGCAAGGCAGTACTAAGCGGAGAAAATCTAGACGATCACATCTTCCCTTTCATCTGTAAGTTGGATAGCGCCGAAGAAGTGAATGACGTAAAAAATTGGGAGAAGGCTAACCCAGCTTTTGAAAAACCGCTAAGCCCTCGTTCTAAACGTTTATTTAATAAGGTCAAAAAGCAATTTGACGCTTTAAAGAATAATCCATCCGGACGCTCGGCGTTTATGACGAAGCGAATGAATTTACCAGAGGTAGATTTGGAAAAAGTCATAGCGCCGTGGGAAGAAATACTAGCGACGAATAGAAAAATGCCATATCTAAAACACAAGTCGTGCGTCGGAGGATTCGACTATGCATCCATTAAAGATTTCGCGGCGGTAGGGTTGCTTTTTCGGGTAGGCGAAGATTATATTTGGAAAACGCACTCTTTTGCAAGAAAAGCATATTTGGACATCGCAAACCTTAAACCCCCAATAAAAGAGTGGGAGAAACAAGGATTATTAACGGTCGTAGACGAACCCAGCATTGACCCAAGGCATGTCGTCAAATGGTTTGTCGAAATGAGAAAAGAGTACGGCATTCAAAAAGTGATTGGGGATAACTTCCGCATGGATTTAATGCGCCCGTTATTTGAGGAGGAAGGTTTCGAACTTGAGATTATAAAGAACCCCCGAGCTGCTCATAGCCTGCTAGCACCTCGCATCGAAAGTGCTTTCGCGAATCACCACGTCGTTTTTGACGATAACCCTTTGATGAGATGGTACACCAATAACGTAGCGGTCAAAATAAAACCGGACGGCAACAAAGAGTATTTAAAAAAAGACGAGCATAGACGTAAAACGGACGGATTCCAAGCTTTTGTACACGCTCTATGGAGAGCAGATGAAATTGAAAACATGGATTACGGGGAAGCGCTTGAGTTCTTAAACGGACTTAAATTTTAGGAGGTGAAAATATTTGGGAATATTTGATAGCATTTTTAAGCGAAACCAAGAGCTGGAATGGATGTATGACTATGAATACTTAGTTGACACTTCCCAAAAGGCATATTTAAAAAGAATTGCCTTGGACACCTGCATCCAGTTTTTAGCCCGTTCTATCGCGCAATCTGATTTTCAGATTCGGGACGGAACCAAAATTTTAAAGAACGACTGGCATTATAAATTAAACGTAAGACCAAACTCAGATGAATCAGCAAGCACATTTTGGGAAAAAGCAATTTATAAATTAGTTCACGACGGGGAATGTTTGATCGTCTTATCGGATACGGACGATTTGCTCATCGCGGATTCTTTCGAGCGTAAAGAGTACGCCTTGTTTGAAGACATATTCACACACGTCACCGTAAAAGACTACGAATTTAAAAGGTCCTTCCTGATGAACAAAGTTTTTTACTTGGAGTATGCGAATTCGAAGTTATCAACGTTTATCGAAGGTCTTTTTGATGACTACGGCGAAATTTTTGGGCGCATGATTAGCGCACAGCTTCGGAACTATCAACTACGCGGGATTGTCAAAATTGGGAAAAACGGAGGGGCTTTTGATCCAAAAAAACAAGCAGCTTTACAAGCCTATCTTGACAAGATGTACGCGTCTTTTCAAAATAACTCGGTGGCCCTCGTCCCTGAAACCCAAGACTTTGAATATATCGAACTAGGCGCCACGCGAGCCACGAACGCACAGTCGATAGACGAGCTAACGAAACTCAAAAAATCCATGATTGATGATGTTGCTAAAATGCTAGGGATTCCGCCTTCTTTAATCCATGGGGAAATGGCGGATTTAGACAACAGTATGAAAGCGTTCGACCAATACTGCAAGCGGCATTTTATGCGTAAAATCCAAGACGAGCTAAACGCGAAAATATTCACTCCTAGTGAGTTTTCAGCTGGGCAGCACGTAAAAATCATTAATCAGAAATCGCCGCTCGAAAGTGCGGAAGCAGCAGAGAAGCTTATTGCGTCAGGCTCGTTTAACGGAAATGAGGTGCGAGATATGTACGGTTGGGAAAGGGCGGACGACCCTAAACTTGACCGATATACCCCAACTAAAAATTATCAGTTAGAAGAAGGAGGTGAGAACGAATGACGAAAATTGAAGTAAGAGGCGCTATTGTAGCGAACGAGGATAAGTGGATATATAACTGGTTCGAAATACCGGCAACATGTGGGAAGGACGTTACGGACGCACTGAAAAATGCAACAGACGAGGTGGAGATCCATATCAACTCGAACGGCGGTGACCTTTTCGCCGGGAGTGAGATTTACACAGCCTTAAAAGATTATAGCGGCTCTGTAACAGTGAAAGTGGTCGGTATGGCAGCAAGCGCCGCTTCTATTATTGCCATGGCGGGCGATAGGGTTTTAATCTCTCCAACCGCGCAAATGATGATTCATAATGTACAACTGTACACAGGGGGCGACCATCGCGACTTACAAGACGCCTCAAACGTGGCTAAGAACGCTAATGTATCCGTGGCAAACGCGTATCAACTGAAAACAGGTAAGAGTTTAGACGAGCTTCTAGCGCTGATGGGTAAAGAAACTTACGTAAATGCTCAACAGGCTGTAGAAATGGGTTTAGCTGATGAAATCATGTTCCAAGAGAACACGGAAGCCCCACGCTTAGTGGCAGATTTAGGCGGCATGTTACCACAGTCTGCACTTGATAAAGTACGAAATTTACGCATATCTAACATCGAAACTCCAGCACTAAATGCAACGATCCAAGCCGAAGACGTAAAGAAAATTGTCAACGAGGCTGTTAATGAGCTAAAAGCAAGCCTTAGCCAAGAAGCACAAGAACTTAATAAAAAAACGGAAGAGGAACCAGAAGAACCGCGAAACACAGGGTTTGAGAGGTTTCTTTTTTAATCCGCAAAAATAGGAGGAATACTAATGACTGTAAAATTAAACAAGGAAAAACAAGAACAATTTAATCAAGCTAAACAGGAGTTTATCAACTCTATTAAAAATGGGGAGAGTCAGGAGGCACAGGGAGAGGCTTACTCTAAAATGTTAGACAGCCTACAAGAAGGGCTTATGGCAGACGCACGCGAGGCAGCACGCCAAGAGGCAGAGCTTTATTCCGCGACTACAAACGCAGACGCGATGCTGACAGCGGAACAACGAAAATTCTATAACGAAATTAACACAACCGTAGGGACAAAAGATGACACTCTTTTACCGCAGGAGACAGTAGACCGGATTTTCGAAGACATGACAACAGAACGTCCGCTGTTATCTAAAATTGGATTGAAAAATGCGGGCTTACGTCTAAAATTCCTAGCATCTGAAACCACAGGCGTAGCAGTATGGGGTAAAATCTTCGGGGAGATTAAAGGGCAATTAGATGCGACCTTTAACGAAGAAGAAAGTATCTCAAGCAAACTGACGGCTTTCGTAGTTATCCCTAAGGACTTGAAAGACTTTGGGCCTGCTTGGATTGAACGCTTCGTCCGTCTTCAAATCGAAGAGGCGTTTGCGGTGGCTTTAGAGCTAGCCTTCTTAACCGGAGACGGAAATGACAAGCCAATCGGGTTAGACCGTGATATTAATAACGGAACAACCGCGGGGAGCATTACGACATACCCTAAAAAAACAGCAGAAGGAACCCTGACTTTTGCCGACTCAACGACAACCGTAAAAGAATTGACTAGTGTATTTAAATATCATTCTAAAACAGAAGAAAAGAAAGACGCAGAGGGAAACGTAATTAAAGAGTCACGAGCACTTGCAGTAGCTGGAAAAGTCGTACTTGTTGTAAATCCTTCTGACGAGTGGGACGTAAAAACGCAATACACGTTCCTGAATGCTAACGGGACATATGTAACGGCGTTGCCTTACAATTTGGATATCGTCGAATCAGAGGCGCAAACGCAAGGAGAAGTTCTAACGTTTGTAACAGGGCGCTACGACGCATACCTCGGCGGAGGGATTAATGTGAAACAATTTGACCAAACTTTAGCGCTTGAGGATTTGGACTTATACACAGCGAAACAATTCGCATATGGACGTGCTAGAGATATTAAAGCCTCGGCGATTTGGACATTAAATATCGCGGATGCAACAATACCAGTGGCATAATTAAAAACCAAGGAGGATTTAAAACATGACTAAATATAAAGTACTAAAGAGATTTATGGATAAAGAAGATAAAAGTTTACGTGAGCCGGGCTCTGAAATTGAAATCTCAGACGCTCGCGCTAACGACATCACGAAAAAATTAGGGGATGGGTTCTTAGAACTCGTCAAAGAAGAAGTAAAAGAAGAAGTAAAAGAAGAAGTAAAACCGAAAACGAGTGCTAAAGCAAACGTTAAAAAGTAGGTGGGAGCCTTGGATAACGAGATAACGGAAGCACTATTAACCGAGTTCAAAGCAAGAAATCGCATTTCGCACGGCTCGGAGGATGAGACTATCCGAAAAGCCTTATATAAATCACATTTAGCTATTTGCTCCAAATGTGGCAATTTTGATTTAACGTTAAAAGAACGTGGCGCCGAGCTTGTTTTTGAGCGAACGCGCTACGTACTAAATGACGCGTTAGAATATTTTGACCACAATTTCAGTCACGAAATGCTAGATTTTGCACTGGAGCTCGAAGTAGAACGTATTGAACTTGAGGAGGAGGCTACTAATGAAACCGTTTAAATACAATCCTCCTCGCGTAAGCGCCTCAAACTTATCTGTGCCCGTTACCTTCTATGAATACGGGAGTGCGGGACCCGAACCGAAAGAAACGCCAAAATCTATATTATATCAGTGCTTTGCAGATGTATACGACTCCTCCGAAAAAGATTTTAAACAGCTAGAAAGCGTAGAGGTTCAAGGGGCTATCACGCTTTTAATCCGTGACCCAAACGCTGATTACATCGTCAAAACAAAACACCGCATCGAACTTGACGACTTCCGCTACAAGAATAAACACTATGAAATTAAATCGGTTTCCGTAGATTTAGAAAAACATAATTTCATAAAAATTATAGCGGTGGTGGTGTCATGAGCGTAGAAATCAAAGGGCTTAACGCCGTACTAGCGCAAATGACGGAGAAGTTAGGGCCGGCGAAAACGAATCGACTTTCCAACCGAGCTTTAAAAACGGGGGCGCAAGTCGTGCAAGAGCGAATGGAAAAAGCTTTCGAGAGTTTCGCAGATACGGGCGCATCAAAAAATGAAATTGTGATTACGGCACCGCGTAACAGCTACGGCGTGAAGCAAATTAAATTAGGCTGGAACGGACCAAAAGCTCGATGGCGTATTATCCATTTAAACGAAAACGGCTACACCAAAAACGGCGAGAGAATCACGCCGCGCGGCTTCGGGGTCATTAAAAAAACCATCGATAGCTCTACGACTGAATTTAACGGAGCAGTGGAACAAGAATTGAGGCGAGGGCTGTGGTAGATATTCTAGATGTTATTTATCAACGTTTTGTTCAAAATTCGACTATTCAAGCTCACTGTGAAGATCGAATTTATTACTATACGTATCCAGAAACGGCAGATAAATCCAAACCTTTTCTTATTATTTCACCGCTTGAACCTCCGATTGAGGATATATTCGGGAGCGACTCGGGTACGGTTGAAAGAGTTAGTATTCAAATAGACGTCGAGTCGCAGAATCGACTTACGGCAAAAGAAATTCAGCTAGCAGTAAAAGAAGAATTAAAACGATTAAATATTACACAAGATTTAGGTGGCCTTGACGATTATTTCCCGGAAACAACGCGATATGTTGATTCTAGGCGATACTCGGGTCTGCCTTTTTCTTTATATGAGGAGGAATTTAAATGATTACAGTAGGATTTAAAAGAGCCACCGTGGCTACGTTCGACGTCGCGGGTGTTGTACAGAACACTCATGTAGTAGAAGGACTTGCGACTAAAGGGGCGACAACAGAAGCTCAAATTACAGGACTTTCGCCAGAATCAAAAACGGCGTGGGGTTCGGATGTCGGATATTACATCTCTCAAAAAGGCGTTGGGGAACTTAAACTCGAACTTTCTGTTTTAGATTTAACTTTTGAAATGCAAAATGACGTGTTGGGCTGGACGACAGACGCTACTCTTGGTTTCACGGCAGTAGGAGACCAGACAGAACCGCCATACACAGCGACAGTATTAGAAAGCGTTAATGCTCAAAATGAACCAGTTGCGTTCGCTTTCTTCCGTGGACGTTACACGAAAGACGAGTTCGGCCTAAAAACAAGAACAAATGAAGCGTTTGAGCCAGAACCAGAAAAACTCGTTATGAACTGTGTAGCAAACGACAGCGGGCTTTCGTACGGCATGGCCGTTGGAGCAGAAAATGTAGCTAAATTAAAAGCTTACGCAATCCCAGCAGCAGCCTAACTTGAAGCCTCGTGAAAAGCGAGGCTTTTATTTTGAGATAAAGGAGAGCAAAACATGGTTAAAATTCTATTAACAAACCCCAAAACGGGTAAAAAAGAAACCTTCACGCAAGATTATATAAAAGCACGATACGTTAGAGACGGGCTGAAATTAAATGCAGAAATGACAAAAGAAAAAGCAAATGACCTTCTTATTTTAGAAAGAGGAATCGATTTTATCGTTACGGTCATGGATAATCCGAAAGTGACAGAAGATACCGTTTTAGACGGATTAAGCCACGAAGAAATCTGGCCTCTAATCGGTGCAGTGCTCCGCGAGGTCGTATACGGCCAAGACGGTGAAGAAGGCGAAGAGGGAAAGCAGTAAGTTTCGATGAGGCTATAGCAGATATAGACAGTCTTTATCGAGCGCTAATCGAGAGTGGATGGAGCTATCGCGATATAGACGAAGTAGACTTTTATCACTTGTCTTCTTTATTCGCGAAAAAGCAAAAGAAACAAAAAGTGATCCCTTTAGGCGATTTAGTTCAGCAGATGCAGGGAGGAGGGAAATAGATGACCGGAACAGGTAAACCGCTAGGCAAGATGATTATTGAAATGGATTTAAACTCGGCTAAATTGACGAGTTCCTTAACGGCAGTGAAGAGAAGTTTAAAAGCAAGTGAATCGCAAATGAAAGCGCAAATGGCTATATTTGACCGCGCAGACAACCGCCTAGGCAAATTAGGTGCGCAATACGCGGGCTTAGACAGGTCTTTACAGCTGAATAAGAAACATACGGAGAATTTAACACGCGCTTATAAAGACGAAATTGCGGTGCACGGTGAAACATCCGTAAAAGCGCAGAATCTAGCACGTGATATTAATAACTCTGTCGCGAAACAAGCTGTTCTTGAGAAGCAGCTGAAAGCAACGGGACGCGCGATGGACATTGAAAAGCTAAATATTAATGAGCTAAACGGCAAGATGCAAGCGCAGGGACGACTATCGGCGGCATTAGCGGAGTCTCAATCGCTAGTAGGAAATAAAATAGGCGCCGCGAGAGCGCAATACGCGGGGCTAAGTCAAAAAGTAGCGACACTTACACAGCTCCGAGGCTTGGAGCAACAGAAACTTGAACTGTTAGCTGGCGCACAAGGCAAAGCCTCGCAGGCGTATTTAAATCAAAAAGCGCGCGTTCAAGAGCTAGACAATGAAATGTTATCGAGTCAAAATAGCATGCGTGCATACGCGAAGCAAATCGGGAACATTCCACCGCAATTTGACAGGTTCCGGAACTCCATGGACCTCACCTCACAGAAGCTAAAAACACTAGGCTCGCAAACGTTTAACATCGGGAAAAAGATGTCTTTTATCTCCGTCCCGCTCGGGATAGGGCTTTACGCTGCAACGAAAAGCGCGGTAACGTTCTCATCTGAAATACAGAAGATGTCGGCTTTGTTAGATGACGGAACAGTCTCGGGTATCGAGTTGAAACAACAACTATCGGGACTCGGGGACGCTTCTAAAAAATGGTCGAAACAGTACGGTATTTCCACAACAGCTATAAATGAAGGTATGGAAGAAGTCATCAAAAAGGGTTATACGTATAACCAAACGCTAGGGGCAATGCCGTCCATCATGGACGCTTCGGTAGCCTCTGGGGAAGACTTTAATATTGTGATGAATAATTCCACTTCGATTCTTGAGCAATTCGGATTAAAAGTAGCAGATACACAAGGGACGTTGAAGAACACGCAACGGGTTACAGACAGCTTAACCTTTGTCGCGAATAAAACCGCGGCAGGTTTTGCGGACATGGGTCTTGCGATGGAATACGTGGGGCCAGTCGCGCATAGCGCAGAAATCTCACTAGAACAGACCTCTGCCGCGATCGGCTTAATGTCAAACAACGGCATCGAAGGCGAAAAAGCAGGTACTGCACTCCGCGGAGCTTTAACTCGTTTATTAAAACCTTCGAAACAAAACATAGAAGGTTTTCATAAGCTTGGTATTTCTTCAAAAGCGTTCCGAGATGGCACCCTAGACTTGCCGACACTTCTCGACAAAATTAAGAACAATACAAAAGGCTGGACGGGTGCACAACGTGCTTCTGCTATTGCGCTAGCTTTCGGTACAGAAGCTCAAACAGGCATGAACGTGCTAGTCAACCAAGGCGGGGAAGCCCTCCGAGGGCTCACGGAGGATACCAAAAATGCTACAGGCTATACAAAAGAATTAGCGAAAAGTATGGGAGATACGCCCGCACGAAAAATCGCAAAATTTAAGGAATCTTTACACGTTTTAGCGATTGAGTTTGGGGACAAAGTACTCCCCGCAATTACTCCGTTGGTCGAAGAAGGTACTGAACTTATACAGAAATTTTCCGAATTAGACGACCAAACGCAAA
Organism: Listeria sp. ILCC792; assembly: GCF_900186135.1. NCBI lineage: Bacteria > Bacillati > Bacillota > Bacilli > Caryophanales > Listeriaceae > Listeria > Listeria sp. ILCC792. Next base: position 122,258 of record NZ_FYBO01000003.1, on the reverse strand, counting down.
AAAATATCGTGAAATGGACCCTGCTCGCAGCGGCGGCGGGGCCAGTAGCTATGGGACTAGGCGCAGTAACGAAAAGCGCGGGTGCGTTGATTGGCGTAGGCTCCAAACTCACAACAGGTTTAGGGAATATCATGTTGCAGTCTAGGAACGTCAAAACAGGCATGACAGCAGTTTCATCTGGAGCAAAGCTGGCGACAGCCGGAATGGGCGCCGCGACGGAAGGCGCTTCGTTATTCGGTTTAGCTTTATCACCGCTTGGCGTTGGAATTCTCGGTGTAGGTGCTGTTTTAGCGGGAGGCTATGCCGCTTGGAAAATCTGGGGTGAGAAAGCTTATGAGTCCGCCGAACGCACGAAGCGTTGGGGAACTGACGTGGGTGCGGAAGCTGATAAATCCTTAACGAAATTCCAAAACTTTCAAACCGAAGCTACAACTTCGCTAGATTTGTTTGCAAAAGGTGCAACGGACGACTCTACAAAAGTTGTTACCGCTTTTAAAAATATGGCGAAGGAAATAAAGTCAAACACAGACGAGTCTTTTAACGATTTTTCAAAGTCATATAATAATTATTCGGCATCAGTACAAGGCATTCTAAAAGGCGAGTATGACAATCAGAAGAAGGAAGCTGGAAAACGAAAGGCTGACGTAGCTGCACAAGTCAAAGAAGTTGAAAGTATTTATAAAAATGCGGCTTCTAACCACAGAAACTTGACCTCGGAAGAAAGCAAGACGGTGAATAGCATTTATAAGGCTATGCAAGAAGAGGAAATCGAAAGTCTGAACATTAGTGGTAAAAAGAAAAAACAACTGCTCAACGCTCTAAACGGAGACGTGAAGTCATTAAGCCAAAAAACATTAACCGAACAAAACGACTATTTTGCGAAGTCAACTTTAGAATTTCAAAAGAAATATGACAAACAAGAAAAAGACCTGAAAGCTTCTTACAAGGCCGGGAGATATACTAAGAGTAAATATAACGAAGCCTTACGCCAGATGGACCGCGAGCGCAATACGGAATCGTTCGCAAGCGCGTCTGCATGGGTTGAAACTCAAAGACAGATATACAAAAATCTAGGGACAAACACTAAAGACGCCGAAGCTAACATAAAAAAAGGTCTAGAGGACATGGGGCTGGACTACGAGGAGTTTACCCGTCAGGTTCAAGAGTCAGCAGGGAAAGTAAGCGATGCTAGTACGTTAATAGGTGACGGAGCGAGTAAAGCAGATATTGCGTGGTCTAACATTGTACTTGATGAAAAAACAGGAAGGGTAAGAACAAATCTACCGGAAGTCATCAACGAAGCGAGTCAATCCGAGGCAGGCTGGAAAAATCTTAAATTCATCATGAAAGAAGCGAAGTTGACTACAGACGCTAAAGCAACTATCGCAACCGCGCTTATCCAGAACGGAAAATGGGAAAGTATGACGTATTCCGAAAAGAAAATGGTCGTTAGTTATCCCGGCGCCCTAAGTGCCGAAACAGCCCTTAAAGACATGGGACAATGGGATAAGTTGACTCCACAACAGAAATCACTTATTGCAAACGCTAAAACAGGGATAGGTCTTAAAACCGCACTTATGGAGATGGGGCAATGGAATCAGCTCCCCGTAGCAATTAAAGATCTACTGGCTGACAACTCGGACATAACGAAGAAGCTGAATGAGGGAAAATCATTCATTGTTGACTATAACGGTAAAAAGGTAGAACTTAAAAAGTTACTATCTAACAATAGCGATTTAGTTAATAAAATAAAAAATGGTAAAGACGTCATACTGAATTACAACGGCGAACGCATAAATTTAAAATATCTATTTGGGAATAACTTAGATTTATTGAAAAAAATGTCTAGTGGTAAAAAGACAATTTCAGACTACAACCGTAATTTCACCCCGTACAAGAAGAGTCTACTACTTGAAACCTCATCACTAAATGGGGTGAAAGGGAAAATTAACGAAATCGATAACGCGTGGACTGGTTTTCGTCCACACGGCAAAAAGCTAACGATTAGTAGTGTCATGAACACGCCGGGTTTAGCGCCCTTCAAAGCGCGAGGTACCGACTTCCACCGAGGCGGTCCTGTGGTGGTCAATGATGCACCGGGCGCGCATTACCGCGAACTCATCACGATGCCGAACGGACGCAGTTTTATCCCGGAAGGGCGGAACGTGTACTTGCCGAATCTACCGCGCGGGTCGTCTGTACTCCGTGGCGATTTAACAAGTAAAATGCTAAAAGGCGTCCCGCGTTTCGCAGAAGGGACAAGGAAACAGCTCGTCTCTCCTATTTTCTCTAATTCGGCGGTGATGCGAACCATACAAACTGTTTTAGCCGCGCTTAGACAAGCGCCAAACACGCAAGGAGACACTCAAAGTAATCAAGAGTTGATAGAACAACTCATGCAATCTAATCAGCAACAAAGCGTTATGATCGAACTTCTACAAAAATTAGTTAGCAAAGAATTAAAAATCGATGAACGAGCGTTAGCAAATAGCGTAAGTCGTCAACAAGCACGAGAATATCGACTGAGAGGAGGAAGCCAAACGTGAGTAAAAAAAACTGGGTTCGAATCATTCAAGGTGACACCCAAACCGATTTAACCGAACGTTTTCCGATTCGAGTTTTAGGCGTACGATCAACCATGCCAGCCGCCTCAATTCCTCGCATAACGCATACGGGTTCCGATGGCGCAGTCACGTACACGCCGAGCTACGAGCCGTTTAATTTGGAAGTAGATTGTCTATTAGAAGCTTATGACAACTACGACTACCATTTACTAATAGCGGAGTTAAAATCCCTATTGTGCGGACAATCAACGTATTATGTGCAGCATGAAAAGTTACCTGCAAGGCGATATTGCGTAGACGAATGTAGAATTGAGGAGCCTGACAGATTTCGAAAAGATGCAGCGCGTTTCACTTTGAATTTTTATGTGTTTAAAGGCTTTTCTGAATCTCTAGCAACTTCAACTGTACCGTTCGAATACAACGAAGAGGCATGGGGCGTGGGACTAAATCTGCCAGAGGGCGAGGACTTGCAATACACCTTTGAAAACGAGCCAATTTTTAACATCTATAATCCGTCTGATATGCGAATTAATCCGCGATTTCACCCGCTTTCTATCGCTTTGACGTGCGACAGTGTACCAGGTCAATATGTCCGCATTTACAACAGAACCAACGGGACGTTATTCGAGCTTAAAAAGCCTGTTGCAAAATCAGATGTTTTATTAATCGATGGAGTCTATCCGTATTTGAATGATGCTAGATGCGGCATTGATACAAACCACGGGCTTATCACGCTAGAACGTGGTTGGAATCGGGTACAAGTCATTAATGCAACAAACACAAAAATTTCATTTGACTTCCCGTTTTATTACCGGGGGTGACGAGAGTGGAAAAAGGAGATATTTTATATAGAAATTATTCGGGTACGATTGAAGAACATCTTATCGATTTTGACCCTGACTCATTTCGATACGAATATGAAAAAAACGTCAAACGAAATATTCATCTTACGGTTTATTTAACGAATCGCAACAGCGGCGTTTACAAAGGGCTTTCAGAAGAAGCCTTTTTGATTTGGAAAGGGGAGACTTACACAATCAAAGAGTGTAATCCTCAGCAGCAGGGTGACGTTCAATTTAAAGAAATTGCTGCGCAGCATATCTCATTTGGCTGTGCAGACCACGTCAATTATGACAAAGTGGAGCCCGAACGAGTCTATACGATTTCACAATATTTGGCATTTGGCAATACAGGGCAAGAGCTGGGCTATACGATTGAGACGAGGGGGGATTTTCCAACTGTCTCTTTTTCGGGAGTCGGGCAACAATCATTATTAGAATTTGTGCAAACTGCCGCCGAAAAATTCGGAGGTATTTTTTTCGCAAATAACAAGCATCTAGTGATTTATTCAAAAGAGGAGTGGGACGAATATAAGGGTAAAGATTTGCGTTATCAGTTTAATACCGACAACGTGAAATTGTACTCAAATACGTACAATCTAAAGACGTATATTAAAGGTTTTGGCGCAACGAAAGAAAATGGAACGGTTGCAGAAGCGGTTTATTTATCGCCAAATGCAAATAAATATGGACGGCGTAAAGCCGAACCTGTAACGGACGACCGTTTTTATTATGCGCAGCCGCTTATGGAATATCTCAAGACTAAAATACTTGACGTACCCGAGACTTCTTTAGAAATAACGTATACAGGTGATGAGGAGATTAGCGAAAATGAACAGCTTTTTTTTATCCACGAAACGATGGGCTACGAAAGTATGCTGAGTTTAGAACGGTATACGGGGTACCACCCGTATACGAACAAGCCACCAGATGTCGGCTTTGACAATAAATTAGCGGATATGGTTGATATTCAGCGTCAAGCACATAAACGCTATAACAACATGAATACGCGTCTTGAAAGCACCCGTTACGAAGTTAAACAAGTGACAGGGATTGCAAATACCGCTTTAAGCGGCGATGTGGTAGGTGAAGTAACGTGACAAAAATTATTTTTTTGAAAAATAAAGCCGGAGAGCAATTTTATGCAAAAACACATAAACAGGCAATTGACGGACTGAACGAGGCGACAGCAGACGCTAACGGATTGATGAGTGCAGTAGATAAACAGAAATTGGACTCTTTAGCTGTAAATCCAGAACTGTCCTATATATTAACTTCGCCATCAGGCTTATTATTTAAACTCATCGTAGACGATGAAGGTTTGCTCTCAACTGAAAAAGTAGAGGAAGGAGGAACAGTATAATGGAAAAATTAAACAGACAAGATAATGCTATACAAGGCGCATCATGGCGCATGAAAATAAATGAAAACTGGGACAGACTAGAAAAGGCTATCGGCGTAGACGATATTTTAAGCCCTGCTGAGGTTGTGAGTAAAAATCTCCCGATAAGACCGGAAGACTTGGAAGGCGCCATCGTTTCCAACTATTTCAATCCTGCTACGATAACTCAAGATGTCTCAATCACTAATCTCACGGGGGAGGTCGTCACGGCCGTTGGGGCAAATATCAGTGAATATATACGTGTAAAAGGCGCTAGCGTATTAGGCTGTAACTATGCCTTTAATACAGCTGGTTGTTTCTACGATGCTAATTTTAAATATGTGGGTTATGCACGTTTTATCACCTCAGCATCGCCAAATTGGTATACCTGCCCTGTTCCAGAAAAAGCGGAATATTTCAGAGCGGTTGTTACCACAACCACACTCAATAAATACATGTTGACTTTGTCGGCAGATAAACAAATCTATTCGGAGTTTAAGGTTTCGATCCCGTGGCTTAAAAAACCAAGTTCGCTGAACGGACTAAAACTAATTACGTTTGGCGATAGCATAACTTGGCAGGACGGGCAGACGATTAACGGTGTATTGTTCCGAGGATACCAGACCTATCTTCGTGAAGCGGGCGCAGAGGTCGTTAATGAAGGTATTGGGAATATGACGCTCGCGAAAAACACGAAAGTAGGCGCAGAAGAGCTTTACTTGTATAAAAAAATCGTCATGGAAGAATATGATTTGACGGGCGTTGACGCCGTAATCATCGCTTGCGGCACAAACGATGTAGGCTTTAATGTTCAACTAGGAGACGCGGGAGGGATTTCTGATGAAACGTGGGATACGACAACGTCTCTGGGAGCTTTACGCGCTATATTGGAATATATTCGCTCAAACTTCCCAAGTGTGAATATTTACTTGATGACACCTCTTCAAAACAAAACAAGGGATATGGAAAAACACGAATTTATTTCCGATGGTATTATCACACTGGGAGGCTATTACGGCGCTCCCGCGTTAGATTTATTCCGTGAATCGGGATTAGGTAAGTATACCTTCGATTTGTACACGCGCGACGGGTTACACCCAAATAATGACGGTTATGCTAAATACAGCGCGCTCATTGTCCGCTTCTTGGAAACGGAAATGTCTGTCCGTGATGACGTAACACCTGTTAAATTGCAGCTCGATACGCATGTAGCGGATACTACGCGGCATATTTTAGCGAGCGAGCGGACAGCTTGGAATGCGAAGGAGACCCCTCAAGGGTCGCAAAATAAAGCGAATCTAGCGGAGTCCAATGCGAAAGGCTATACAGACTCTTTTTATCAAAGGAAAAATATTCTCACGTCAACAGGGATTTACTTATTTGATGGTCAGAGCTACTCGTGGGACCATTCCAAAATGATGGACGGGCTATGGATTGAAGTAGTTCGCTATACGCCCGGAACGGGTGCCCTGACGTACGGGCATCATGAATTTTTTGTTTCTAAATCGCTCATAGAGCGGAACTTAGGTGAAATTTGCTGGTCCCCAATGCCGTCTTCACCTGACGGTGAAAAAAAAGAAATTATTTTTTCGTTGAATGGCACGACAGGAACCTTAACGGGTACAGCCGCAAATTCGCAAGCACCCAACAGCGGATGGGTGATAACTAAAATTGACTACGTATAAAAAAGGAGCGAGTAAAATGGTGCAAGCATATGTAAAAGTCACGGACGGTGGCTATGTAACAGAATGGAGTCTTTCGCGCCAAGATGGTTTTCAACAAGTTGAAACAGAGGAAGCGCTGATTAGCAATATTGATGCCGTTCAAGTCGTGGGCGGAGTTGCCATTTTGGACAAAGAAAAACAAGCGAAAGTCATTCAAGAGGCAGAGAGGCCGAGCGATTTTGATTTGATGAAGCAACAAAACGCGGCTTTAATGATGCAGCTAGCAGAACAGAGCCAAGTCGTGGAACAACTGCAACAAATGAATGCGCAGTCCGCTTTATCGCAGGCGGAGCTAGACGAGCGGTTGAAAACCGTGGAAGGAGTGGAACGGAATGAATTATCCTAAAGTAAATGATATTAAAATTTTCTACGACTGGGGTTTATATGGCAACGAAGACGTGGTCAAATTCGTAGGATTCGGCGCTATAACGAAAGAAGAATACCAAGAGATTACGGGCGAGGTATATCCCGAATAATCTCTTGGTATTTTGCAATTTAGACCAGACTTAAAGTGAAAGGAGGGTTTGAGTTGCAAACAAGTTTTAAAAACGGCGACTTAGAAATTACAGTCATTATAAATGGTGTTAGTGATAAAAATGCGGATAAAGCAAGACGGTTATTTGTCGCTGTGTATGAGACGCTAACAAAAAATATCAAGTAGTTTTTTGGGGTGGTGAAAATGGAACAAGAAGTGAAAATTTCTAACGCGGAATATCTTACTTTAAATAGACGTATCCAAAGTAACGAGAAATATGTGGAGGCTTTAAAAGAGGATGTCCAACAAGCGAATGCGGTTGTTAGTAGATTGCAAGAAGAGTTTGAAGAAGTCAAACATAACCGCGTATTAAACGAAGACACCCTTTCGCTAATGATGGAAAACGCCGTCCGCAACGGTCTAGGAGAGGTCTTGAAAGAAATAAAAGACCACGAAAAACAAATTCACGAGTTAAAAATAGATAAGTATAAAATGTCTTACCGCATTATTGTTTGGGGATTTAGCGTTGCGGGGGCGGTCGCTATAACTTATTTTGTCACTCGGTTTTTGCACGGATTATAAAATGTTAAGGAGTGTTTAAAAAATGAAAATCAATTGGAAAATTCGCTTTAAAAGTGTGACAACGTGGATTGTAGCAGCAATACCCGTCTTGACGATTATTTGGAGCACGGGAGGGTTTCAAGCTTCGGATTTAAACAGTTGGCAAGAGCTAGGGAAGTCTTTTATGACATTTATTAAAAGCCCAGCGGCTATTGTTGCGGTTCTATCTGCGTTATTCGCAACATATATTGACCCAACGACAAAGGGTATAGGCGACAGCACGCAAGCTTTAAAATATGAAAAACCAAGAAAGGAAGATGAATAATGTCCGTATCTTTAGAATGGCTCATCAAAAATGCGAATAAACGTCTCAATAAAAAAGGCATGCGGCTTGATACGGCTTCCAAAACAAGGAACGTGATTAAGAAAATGCATGCGCAAGGAATTTACGTTGGCATTGCGCAAGGGTATCGAAGCATTGCAGAGCAAAATGCGTTGTATGCGCAAGGACGAACGAAAAAAGGAGCAGTCGTAACGAATGCAAAAGGAGGCCAGTCTAACCATAACTTTGGCTGTGCGGTAGACTTGTTTATTTATTCGAGCAACGGCAAAAGCGTGGCTGCATGGAATCCGCCTAGCTCTGTTATTCATGCTATGAAAGCAGAAGGTTTCAAATGGGGTGGAGACTGGAAAGGTTTTGTGGATAAGCCGCATTTTGAATTATATGACGCTGCAGGCGGAGAGAAGATGCCAGCAGATAGGAATTTCGAAGTGGCAGTGAATCCAAACAGGCATTCCGGCCATATCGTCAACGGGATTCCGATTCTACCCAAAACAGACTTTAAAGCAAAACCGTATCGAATGTATAAGGCTGGGACGAAATTCAAGGTATATGAGCACTCCGCCTATTGGTATAAAACATATATTAATAACAAGCTGGTATATGTTTATAAAAGTTTCGTAAAAGTGACTGGGAAGAAGGATAAAAAAGGACGTATTCCAGTACAAGTGAAGCCGAAAAATCAATTAATCATTCCAATCTGGAATAATACGAAATTACGAGGCGGAAAAATTAAATGGTATCATGTAGGGCAGGGGCTATCTTGGTACGACCACGGAAAAGGTTATTTAGAATTGTGGTATCCTAATGGTGGCTGGTATTATGCAGCACCGTATACACTGAAATAATAATCCTACTCCTACACTATACCGTAAAAGCGGCAAAATTATTATCTGTCGACCAGCGATAGGGTGAAAACTCTGGCAGGTCGACAGATTTTAGATAAACGTTGCAGCGGAGAGGATTAGCATCATTTGGACTCATTTAAAGGTTAAAAAAACTTTAAAAAAATCGAGAAAATCTTGGGGTCGACAGAAAAGTCTTTTTGAGTTAAGATAGGAGTAAGGCTCGCGAGGGCACCTCTATGTATTGTGAAATGTAAATGCAGGCGCTAAATTTGTGGCTTTTTCACCAGCTTCCCACCATCTATGTATTGTGAAATGTAAATGCAGGCGCCTTTAGCCAGTTAAACAGTTCGGTCGCGTTTTAATCTATGTATTATGAAATGTAAATGTTACGGTGTATTGTTTTCCTGTCGTTAAACCGGAGCTCTACATGTATTATGAAATGTAAATACATGTAGAGCTCCATTTTCTATCTCTTCGTAAGTGTTTTAATCTATGTATTATGAAATGTAAAAGTTGGTGTATATTTCTAAGGCTAAGAATAAAAATTCAGTGTAAAGAATGCTTGAATCTTTTTAAAGCCATTTTTAGATTCGAATAAGTGTGTCTAGCTCCTCCTGGTGTTAGGCACACATCTCCTGCCTCGTCTAGTACGATTGCTTTTTTAGTAGAGATAAAGGAATGACTCACTTCCCTTGATTGGCTTTCTTTTTCTTAGGCTGATATTTGTTTAGCTTGGAAGATATCGGGTAAAAAATACTACTCCGCAAAACTTTTTATGAATAAATTTAGTTGACCTCTCTTTTTAGGAGTGGTCTTTTTTTGTTCAAAAAATAGACACATCTATACACCTTCCTAAATGGTATACTAAATGCGAGGAGGGAGATGGAATGAGTCGAATTGATATGGCAGAGGTACGTCATTTTCTCACAACATTAAAACAAACGAATGCGAATGCGCGAACGTGGCTACTGGATGTAAAACAAAGTGTCCAAGTTTATATAGAAGATACACGCTTATCGGGAAAGGCGGTTGAGGCGTCTAAGTCTTATTTTGAAAGCAGTTACCCAGCTTTGATTGATACTATTTTACAAGCATTTGACACCAGTGAGGAACTCTTGGCGCAGTATATTCAAGACTTTCATCATCAGGTGGATGCTTCCCCAGATGCCCGAATTGATGCAGAAATACTCGGACAAGTGGCAGAAAAAGTGGCAAGTATTCGAAAGAAACAAGAAGCGTTACGGCAATCGTTATCCAGTTCAACAGCAGGACTTTATGAAGGAAGAGCCCAGACATTACGTCTTGAGTTTGTCGAAGCAGTGGAACAAGAAAAGATTCTCGAAAAGTACTTGCAATTTGAACAAAGCCATACGAATTTTTTCGCCCCGTTTAGTGAGCTTGTACGCGCCGTGCAACGTGCCGTGGATGCGCTACAAAATCAGGTGCGCTTTCATGAACAGACGGGAACATATAAGGTAGCAGAAACTTTTGCCCCTGCCATGGAAAGCTTGCGGAAGTCGTTAGATCAAGCACGTGGCATGGATTCGAAACTAAATGAAGCGTTAGAAGATTACCACGTGTTTGCGGTTGTTTACAAAGACAATATGGGAAAAGATGCGGTGATGTGGATTTTAGAAAAGAACGGGGTACGGGTACAAAACCCTAAGTTACAAACATACATGGAACAGACAGGCCCCTATCAAGATGCGGATAAATATACTATAATCACATTAGAAGACCTCAATAAAAAGATAACAAAAGCGTGGAAAAAGGGCACCTATTATATGGACGGGAAAGTTTACTCTGGGGGAACGGGAAAAGTTTTACAAGCATCTGCGTATGTGCAGGAATGGAAAGGGAAATTTGATGAATCAGGCTTAACAGATGTGGTGCTTGGCTTGGGACTTAGTACGGCAGCGATTCGGTACAAAGATATAAAAGTGGATATGGTGGGTGGCAAAATCCCTATTAATGAGCATGCTAAAATTGCAAAAGCTTCCTTACATAATGTCAAAACAGACTCCATGACACTTGGGAAATATACACCAACCATAGAAAATGGTGTGGCTAACTGGGGGAAAGCTGGTCCAGATTCTTATATTGCCAAAGCTGGTAATGACTCGATGTATTTTGATTTAGGACAAAAATGGGGAGTAGTACAAAAGAAATATACGTTGTCTGATATTGAGATGTTTGAATATTTTAATGTTCCTGCACTAGAAAAGGCTATAGTTTCAAATAAATCAATTAAATTTTCGCATAACCCACTTGATTATGATAAAGGTTTTATAGTGGACGAGTGGGAGTATATAAAAGACAGGTTAAAGGTGACGGATAAAAATCTAATATTTAAGGATGGGTATTGGTATGTACAAAAATGAGATGATGGCAGAAAGTAAGAAGTTAAAAAGTTTAATTTCAGAATACTGGGGAGAAGAAGCTTCTGAAATAGAGGTAGAAATACCAGACAATACTCCATTTGGCATATTCTTTTTGGAAATGAAATTATACGGTAAATTCAAAGTGAAAATGGAATATGAACGTTCTACCTTAGGAATTAGCGTGAAAAATGAGAATTCTAATGATTATGTAATTCTAAGTAAAATGACTGACCAAAAAATTTATAGGGGTTTGCAAAGCTACAAAGAAAGTAATCTGAAACATAATTTTGAGGTGCTAAATAATCTCTTAAAAGATAAATAATCTAAATACGATGTTTCATAGTTATGATGAATTAACAAAAGAAGGAGATGTTTGGATTGCCAAAAAGTGAAGGATATGAAAGTATTAAAAATGAGTTAAAGGCTAAGCTAAAGAATTACTTTGGGGATAAAATAGATGATTTTATGATTTCGGGACAAACAGATACTCCGTAAACTATGTTTCATATGGAGTTTGAAATGTATAATTATTTTTATATAGCCTTAAATTTTGACCGTGGGAGTTTTGGCTGTGCCATTATTAATGGAGAGCTAGGTATAGGACTTGAAAATAGCCAAAAATGGTATGATAAAGCAGATTTAACCGTTTTTTGTAAAGAGCTTCAAGAAGATTTAGAGTCCCGAATCCCAGATAAGTTTTTACAAAGAAAAGGCTGGTTGGATTAATCATTTGTTGCACTATAAAAATCCCATTCTTTTTCCGTTGGCGAGTTTTATGGGGCAAAAAAGGGGCAAAAAAACATAAAATGGTGAAATATTGTTGATATATAATTGAGTGAATAAGTATACTTAAACCATTGATATGACAGCGTTTTGATATATTGTTGACACACCCTAGAATGTAAATTTCACTTGCGTAACTTACGCGGTAAAGCGGCTCGTATTAAAGAAATTCGTTAATTTAAAGGAAGCACCCTTTCAAAAGGGTGCTTTTTTTATTGGATAGAAATGATAAAACTAGAATATTTTTGTGGAAGTAATAAGGAAAATTACGATATGGAACTAGAAATATTCCAAAGTTTGGTGTGTGTGAAGAATTTCAAAACATTTATTTTAAGTTAATAGGAGAAAAGGTGGAACTTTTTTCGTGAGGAGCCTTTATTCATGGCTGAAAATTTACCAATTGTTGTTTTAAATGATGAAGTTATCAAAAAAGGTGGGCTTCTTATTATAGAAGAAATAGAACAAATTTTGGATATAGGGTTGTCGATACAGGTAGAAAATGAATAAGTTTATCCGTGTTTTTTAATGAAATCAAGCAATTTCACTAATAAATTCAGTAAAAAAATAAATTTTAATGAAGGGATATGTCACTAAACGTCTGAAAATTCAAACTTAGAAGAAGGGCTGTATAGCAGGAAGTTAGATTTTAATTGGTAAAATTTTCCTATTGACGTTTGGTGCCTGTGACTTTGTTTTGAAACAAAATGAAATGGAACAGTAGTTGTTTTGAAATGTTGCTATGTTATGATGAATCCCGTAGAAAAATTAAGGAGTTGTTTTTAAGGAATGAAAAAAAATGCATTAGGAATTGCCGTATCATCTTTTGTGATTGGAGCAGTAATTATCGCTGGAGGTCAATTCGTAGACGCTAAACAAATCAATGTAGCAAAGGGAGACACTCTATCCGAAATCGCCAAGAATAACAATACGACTGTCGATCAAATTGCCAAGGATAACAACATTTCGAATATTAATCTTATTTATATAGGTCAAGCGCTTGAAGTTGGAGAAGGTGGAAATGGCGTAGCTACTGCTGCACCTGCACCAGCTGCACAAAGCAAGCAACCGACACAACAACAACCAGCGCAAAAACAAACGCAACCTCGTCAAAGCGCGAGCGCATCAACTGGAAGTTCCACAGAGCAACAAGCGAAAGAATGGATTGCACAAAAAGAATCTGGTGGTAACTACGGTGCAGTAAGTGCAACAGGTAAATATATTGGTCGTTACCAATTAACGAACTCGTACTTAAATGGTGACTATTCTGCTGCCAATCAAGAACGTGTAGCTGAAAACTATGTGAAGAGCCGCTATGGTTCTTGGAGTAATGCGAAAGCACACCACTTACAAACTGGTTGGTATTAAAACGAAGGATTTTATAATCTTTGAATGACTATGTTTGGCTAGTATGAAAGATAGAGGCACTCTGTTGCCTCTATCTTTTTTTGCTTTAATACTATACAATAAACACGGAGAAATGTTTGGAGGATTATTATGCGGAAAATTGCCTTTATTTGTATTCATAATTCATGTCGCTCTCAGATGGCTGAAGGCTGGGGGAAAGTATTATTAAATGATATAGCAGAGATATATTCAGCAGGAACGGAGAACTATCCAGAAGTAAAACCGTTAGCAGTCGAGGTTATGGGGGAAGCAGGAGTAGATATAGCCGAGCAATATCCTAAATTATTGGCGGATATTCCTGGCGAAATAGATATAGTGATTACAATGGGGTGTGGCGTTTCTTGCCCTAATTTGCCGAGCCGTTATCAGGAAGATTGGGGCTTAGTTGATCCAAGTGGAAGCTCAATTGATAAGTTTAGAGAAACAAGGGACTTGATACAAAAGAAAGTTTCAGAATTACGAACAAGAATACTTGGTGGAGAGTTTGATAAATAAAAAATAGCAGGCTCACCTAGGCCTGTTCTTCTTTTATTGTAATCCGCTATTTAATTATGTTTTATTTTCAGGTATAATGTACTTTAGAATAAACAGAAAGTAGGGCAATTATGATTAATAGAAAAGCAGAATTTATCATGAGTATTATTGGTGCCAGTTTAGCAGCTCTAGGCGTCTTTATTATGGGAGGGTTTAGCATTATAATGCTATTTGCAGCATCGGTTGATCCAGTAGTGACACGTGATGATTTTATTGATATGTCATTTGGTATTGGATTTATTGCACTTAGCCTCTTGCTTGCTATTGCAGCTTGCGTGTTTGGTTTTATCGCTGCCTTTAAATTGAAAAATGGTGTTAGTGTAAAAGGCTGGTCAATCGTTTTAATTGTGATTGGCGGAATCAGTTTCTTTAGTTATGGTTTTGTAACGGGCGTTTTATTCCTTATTTCAGGAATTATGTCGCTAGCAAAACTTTCTAGTGAGAAAAATCAATTTGATTCATTTTAAATTATGAAAAGAGCCCGTGCTGCGTGTCAGCACGGGTTTTCAATCCTCATAAATTTCTATTTTATCCTTAATCGCTTGTTTGGTAAGATTATTTTTTTTCATATAACGAATGGCTCGTTTCACTGTGTAATGATATTCAAATACAAGTGCAATGAGTCCGAGGACGATAATACTCGTTAAAATGAGTGCTTCCTGCATCTAATCACCTCGCTTCACCTTAGTGTAGCACAGAATAAATGTGTTTTACAAAAAATCATGCGAGGGAAGTATGAAAAAATACAGCGTTATTGATATAATGAAAATATCTTATTTAAAAGGAGAAAACGAATGAAAAATACTTGGAAAGTAATTATTGGGATAGCGATTGCTTTGATTGTTTTAGGCGTGCCCTTTATTGCTACATATAATTCTTTAAATAAAAAAGAAAATGAAGTTTCTGCGCAGTGGGCAAACGTAGAAAGTAAGTTGCAACGCCGCTATGATTTAATTCCCAACTTAGTAAATTCAGTGCAAGGCAGCATGAAGCAGGAAAAAGAAGTTTTCGGTCAAATTGCCGAAGCAAGAACCGCTGTGTCTAAAGCTAGTACGCAAAGTGAAGAAATGAATGCGGCTAACCAAATGGACCAAGCTGTCACACGCCTAATTGCAACCGTAGAAAACTACCCAGAACTAAAATCAAGCGAGAATGTGACGCGTTTAATGGACGAGTTAGCTGGAACGGAAAATCGAATTTCAGTTGAACGAGATAAATATAATGATGTCGTCCGTTCCTACAATACGAAAGTGACAAGCGCGCCAACAAGCTTTGTTTCTGGCATGCTAGGCTTTGAAACGAAACCGTATTTTAAAGCTGTAGAAGGGGCGGATAAAGCGCCGGAAGTGAATTTCGACTAACTATAGAGGAAAGGGAGATGACGCGTTTTGAAACGGCTAACCTTTTTTACATTTTTTATTTTATTTCTGGCTGTTGTATTTCTGCCCAATCATGCACAGGCAGTCAAACTTCCTGAACCAACCGAGCAATTTTATGTTACGGATAGCGCGAATATTTTAGATGAAACGACGAAAAATATGATAATGTCGGTGAACTATGCGTATCAAAATCAGATGGAAAAGCCACAAATTGTGGTGGCAACGGTGGATTCATTTGATGGTTTAACCAAAGAAGAATACGCGCATCAACTTTTTAATAAGTGGAAAATTGGTAGTGATTCTCTCGACAATGGCGTTTTGATTTTGCTCTCAACTGGTGAGCGGGAAATTAAAATTGAAGTCGGCTACGGGCTTGAGGGCGCAATTACGGACGGTACGGCGGGTGAAATTTTAGACAATAACCTGACTTACTTAAAGGCGGATGATTATAACACGGGGTTGCGCAATATTTTTTCGGAAGTGGCTTTAAAAGTAAATCAAGAATATAACTATAAAGACGAAACGATTTTTAAGAACTACACTAACGAGATGCAACTGGCAAAAACGAATGGAGAGAAAGGCGCTTCAGGTAAGCTTAGTCCGGGCGTTATTGGCATCATTATTCTTGTAGTTGTTACATTTATTATTATTTCGATGATAAATGGCAGAGGCCCGCGCGGCGGTTCACGAGGTCCGTTTGATAGCGGACGGGGGCGTGGTGGCGGTCCATTTATCGGCGGCGGTTTTGGAGGCGGACGCTCAGGCGGCTCTGGTGGAGGTTTCGGCGGCTTTGGTGGCGGCGGAAGTTCTGGCGGTGGCGGAGCTGGGAGAGGCTTCTAAACGGTTATTTATGAAAGTCACGGTATTATATACTGTGGCTTTTTTGAATGCATATTGCTTTAAATAGAAAAAGAATTCAGGTATCGTAAAATGGAAAGTGATTATGAAAAGGGAGGAAGAAATGGCTGTTAATCGATTTTGGCAAGGGTTCCTGATTTTTTTCTTACTTATCCTTTTTCCGGCAACTCACGTAGATGCCCATGCCTATTTACAAAATTCAACACCGGCAGATGGTAGCAGTGTAGCTAAAATGCCGGCAGAAATTGTTCTTACATATAATGAAACGATCAAATCTGATTTTCCGCTAATTACAGTGACCAACTCGAAAGGGGAGCGAATTTCGACAGGAAAAACGCTTGTGTCTGCGGAGAATGATCATGTTGTTTCGGTGCATGTGGACGGAGAAGAAAAACCAGACGTGTACGCGGCAGAATGGCGTGTCGTTTCGGCGGACGGTCATCCAATTTCAGGTGTTATTTCTTTTAAAGTCGGTAAGACGGACAAAGAACTCCCGAAAACGATTGCTGAAACGCCAAACTCAGAAATAACGAACACCATTTTAAAAGACTTTCTTTATATAAGCTTTAGTATTGTTTTCGGTGTGTTGTTCGTTTTATTCGTTCTTTTCCCGCAGAAAGAAGCATTTTCGCGGCAAATGCTGAAACGGGCAAAAATCCTGACAGCTATTGGAATGGGGATGATGGGCAGCGTGGTGGCGCTTTTCCTACCGGTTCAAGTCAAAACCATGACATTTGGCGCCGCCCTGACGCCCGAACTCATACGCACATTTTTCGGCACGAGCACTGGGAAACTTTGGCTTACGCAATTCATTTTGTGGCTCATACTCGCTAGTTTGTTTTTCTTTTTGTTTAAAGGAAAAAGCCGGATTTTAATGCCGCTTCTTGCTGCCCTAACTTTGCTTGCCATCTTTATGACCAAAGCACTTAGTGGGCACAGCCAGGCGCAGGCGGACCGAATTGTTGCGACAACCGCTGACTTCTTGCATCTCATTTCGGCGAGCCTTTGGGTAGGCGGCATTATTACCTTGCTTTTCGTTGTCCCAAAACAAGAAGCCAAAGCAATGTGGAACCGATTTGCGATTTACGCGATGGCTGCGTTTGGTCTGCTCATTTTATCGGGCATTCTCATGTCCGTCATGAATATCGGGCAAATGAAAAACCTTGTCCAAACCGCGTATGGCATCACGCTACTCATCAAAATCGGCCTCGTCATTTTAATGGCGCTAATCGGTTTAGGCCACTACTTCTATTTGAAGAATACGCAAAAACAAATTCCGGTTAAAACGATTCTCATTGAAATGCTACTGGGCTTGCTTATTTTAAGCGCCGCGAGTATTTTATCTGACACGAAAACACCGCCCCCTGCGCCAAGCAAACCTTTCAGTGAGGTGATGGCGGACAAAAATGATCGAGCAAAAATTCGGCTGCAAATTACGCCGGCCAAAGTCGGAGATAACACATTTATAGCTCGTTTTTTAACCAAAGAAGGGGCTGTGCTTGAAGCGTTTCAACAAGTAACATTTAGCGCTAAGCATGCGGGCGGCCGTGCGCATGAGTTTCAGGGCGAGCTCGCGGAAAGCGGCGATTATGTCGCAAGCGGTTTATACTTAAATCAAATTGGAAAATGGGAAATTACGGTGCGCGGTTTAACGGAAAATTTTGAGACGATAGAACAAACATTTACTGTGCAAATAAAGGAGTAAGCGATGAAAAAATGGATTGTAATGTGTAGTGTAGCGATGTTAGTTTGGGGATTTCCTGCTCTTGTGAGCGCCCATGTCAGTGTTTCGCCTAGTGAATCGCAAACGGGAGCGTACGAGACGTATACGATGAAGGTGCCTGTTGAAAAAGAGAGTAACACGACGAAAATTGTACTTAAAATGCCTGCCGGAGCTACGTATGTTTCTTATGAGCCAGTGGCTGGATTTAAAACGACTTTTGATAAATCGAAAAATGTGATAACATGGGAGGCAACAGGCGCGGGCATTTTGCCAGGTCAGTTTATGCGTTTTAGTTTCATCGCGAGCAACCCGGAAAAAGCCGCTCAACTTAATTGGGATGCTTTTCAATACTATGCGGACGGGTTGATAGTGGAATGGACGGGGGATGCGAATTCGGATACGCCGCATGCGGTTACGACGGTGAATAAATCGAGCGTTCCGCAGACGGACGCGCATGGAAATACCACGAGCAAAGAGCAGGACGAAAAAAATGAATTCTCTGCTTGGCTCATTTACACGACACTTGGAATTAGCCTTTTAGCCATTATTGTTAGTTTGTTTGCTTTACTTCGGAAGAAAAAATAATACAAAATGGAGTGTGCTAGAAATGAGAAAAGTACATCATGTCGCGATTGGGAAGCCTAAGGAACTGGCGTTTTCGAGCAAGTCGAAAATGTTGACAGGAATTGAAAAAACAGGTGTGTTAGAAGCCCAGCTCACATTTCAAGGATTTGTTGGCGATGGACCGTTTAACATGAAGCATCACGGCGGCCCTGACCGTACGGTATGTGTGTTTCCAGTGGAACATTATGCGTATTTTGAGGAGAAATTTCAAAAGAAGTTACCAAAAAGTGCATTTGGCGAAAATTTAATGGTTTCTGGCATGCTTGAAAAAGATGTTGCGATTGGCGATATTTTCCAAATTGGTGAAGCGGTCATTCAGGTGACAGAGGCGCGTAACCCGTGTTCCACCATTGGAAAATATAATCATATGCCTGAACTCTATAAAGAAGTGCAGCAAACCGGCTTTACAGGCTACTTGTGCCGCACGATTAAGGAAGGGAAGATTCAGCAATTGGACGAAGTGATTTTGCTCGAAGCGGACGCGCACCAAGTTACGGTTGCTTATTGTCACGAGATGGTTTTACATAAAAAAGGAGCAAAAGCTGATTTCGAAAGGATTGCCGCCGTCAAAGCTTTGTCCGAACGCTACTATGAGTCCTTGCAGAAAAAGTTGCAAAACTCAAGTAGGTGACATCGCCAAACTTGGTCGAACATAGAGGGGATTTTAATCTACCGACTTATAATGATCTAGTTGATGCTGTTCAACTAGATGTAGATGAATACGTGAGTGTTAATACGAAGGCAATAATTGATTATATTCTTGAATAAAGTAACTGAACTTAAAAGATACTTTAATTTGAAGCTGTAGTGAGTAGACCACATCATTTTTAGATAATGTAAAGGTTGATTTTTCAATAATAAAACAGGAGAGAAAATCTTTTTTGATTTTCTCTCCTGTTTTAGATTCATCAAGAATTTATTGTTCCTCCACATCTAACTCCATAGCCGCTTCCGCATCTAAAATTACGGTTAAATTCGGATGCATCTGAAGAATGGAAGCAGGGACAGCGCTGTCGACCGGGCCAAAAAAGGCTTTTTTGATGATGCTTGCTTTTTTTCGTCCATTTGCAAACAAAACAATTGATTTGGCTGCCATTACGCTTTTTGGCCCCATCGTTACGTAAACGTCAGGACATTTGGATTCGTCGCCGCCAACTTCTGCAATTAAGATGTCGCGCATTTCAGGAATAGAGTCTGTTCGCACGAGTGTTGTTTCATCTGCGAAGGTTGTTGTTCCCGGAAGGTTGCCACAAAAGTGCCCATCTTCACCAATACCGAGCAAAATTAAATCTAAGCTGCCGTCTGCTTGAATACGAGCATCTTGATTTTGATAGTTTTCAGTATCTAAAACGTGAATGTTTCGTTCCGAAATTTTTGCCGGATGAAAGAAAAGGCGATTTAAATTTGTCATCGTCACACCAAAACCGCTTTCGCCAGCATAAGGAATTTCGTCAAAGTTATAAAAATGAACATTTTCCAAATAAGGACGCTCTTTTATCTCTGCTACTAAATACTCATACATTTTGACTGGCGTGTTTCCGGCCGTAATGGCTAAATTCACCCGATTTACTTGATACATTTTTCCAAGTAAAATATTCGCTGCAACTCTGCTCATCGACGCATAATCTTTTTCTACAATTAGTTTCATTAAATAGCTCCTCCTTTTTTGTTCTACAAGAAGTATACATTCTGTAATGCATTTCAGAGCAAGCTATTTTTTCTTTTTCATATCAAGATAACTTTCCAAAACAGCAATTTCCTTTTCATCAAGCTCTTCCACTTGGTCGATTGCTTTCGTAATATGCGAGATTTTTTCAGAACTGGTGGAAATTTTTCGTTGCTTACTCGCGTAGCTCATAATCGTACTAGTAATCATACCGATAAAACCGATACCGACAAGCATCATAATACTGGCTAAAATGCGCCCAATTGGTGTAATGGGAATGATGTCGCCGTAACCAACAGTTGTAGCGGTCACAATTGCCCACCAGATTGCATCAGGGTAGTCGTGGATATCTGGCTCAATCAGTACCATTGGAAGTGGAATGAAAATAACAAGTAGTAAGAAAATTAAAATGAAGCGATTCAGACCGTTTGTTTTTAAAAAATTAAAAAGAGGTGTTAAATAGCGATTTCCCATTGCAGTAAGGCGTAAAATATGGAATAGGCTCACGATTCGCGCTGCCCGAAAACCGCCGTATAATGGGATAATGGCAATTAGTTGGAACGGGTGTGTTTTAATGTAGCGTTTTTTGTCCTCTGCCCGAACGAGGCGGGAAAAATAGTCTAATGTGAAGATTCCCCAAATCACCCAATTTAAAAGGATTGTCCAAAAATTATGATAGGGAAGTAACGCGAGGGATAATATAACAAGTAAAAGCATGAATAATTCGTATATAAGTGTCCTTTTTGATATTTTCATAATCATCATCCTTTCATTCAAGTGAGACCGTGTTGCTTAAAGAAATTTGCAATGCCATCTTCATCTGGCGTACCTGTGACAAAATCGGCAATATTTTTTAATTCTTGTTTTGCATTTCCCATTGCAACACCGTAATTTACAAATTGGAGCATCTCAAAATCATTCATACCGTCCCCAATTGCAATTGTCTGTGCAGGGCTCGCATTGAGATGTGTCAGTAAGTAGCGAATTGCGACTTCTTTATTAATACCACGTAAAACAATTTCGCCGCTATTTTCTCCAAAAAGTGGAACAGTAGTATGTAAAATTGTAAATTTATCTTGATATGTATTTTTAACTTTTTCAAAAGGCACGTGTTCGCTCATAAATGAAATTTTGTTTACCGTAGTCAGTTCAGAAACGGGCTTTTCAGGTAAAAGTAAGTCAAAAAAGAAACTCAATTCGCTGGCGCGTTTTTGGTATTCGGCGTCCGTTTTGTTTAGCCCTTTAAAAATTTGTTTGCGAATTTCTGGAATGCATGTGTCACTTGCAAAAAGGCCGTCGTTTGATTCCAAATAGTAGCCGATACCTTCTTTTTTGAAAAAGCGAACGATGCTTGAAAGATCTGCTAAATCGAATTTTTTATGCAGAAGGAGCTTGCCTTGCTCTTCAATGTAGCCGCCGCCTGCGCCGATAAAGCCATCAAATTCAATATTTTTAATTTCGTCTGTGATTTCCGCTTTGGATCTGCCAGTGCATAAATAAACTTTATGCCCGTTTTGTCGTGCTTTATGAATGGCCACCCCAGCGGACTCGGGAACGCGGCCATAATCGTTACAAAGTGTACCATCAACATCAATGAAAATAATTTGTTGGTTCATGTCAAACTCCTTCAATGTTCTATTCTCACTTAGCTATCATAGCATATGTTGAACAAAAAAAA
Organism: Listeria sp. ILCC792; assembly: GCF_900186135.1. Taxonomy (NCBI): domain Bacteria; kingdom Bacillati; phylum Bacillota; class Bacilli; order Caryophanales; family Listeriaceae; genus Listeria; species Listeria sp. ILCC792. Next base: position 100,496 of record NZ_FYBO01000003.1, on the reverse strand, counting down.
CGAGCCTGAAAGGGCCCGTTTTAACGAATACGTAAACGATTTTTTTTGCTCCGCGCACCGAGCATACATAAGTAGCAGAAGAGCGCGAATAAAATGGTAATGATTAAACTGTGGAATAGTGCCACATAAAGATTAACCTCGGTGTAAACAGACAGGATACCTGTGAGCGCCTGAAGTGCTACGAGAATAACGGCGAGGACCATGCCATAGGTGAGCACGCGGTAATGTCTGTAATCACGGAAAACAAGCCATGTCACATAGAAAATCCAAACGACTAAAATGAAAGCGGCAATGCGGTGCCCATATTGAACATAATCTTGAATGGAATCTGGCCAAATGAATGTCCCGTCTTGGAATGGCCAAACTGGAACGGCGAGACTTGCGCGCTCATGTCGAACCAGTGCGCCGGTATAGACGGCTAAGTATGTATAGATGGTTAAAAAGTAAAGATTAAATCGCAGTTTCGTGCCCATCACTAAATTTCTGGCATCAAATTTGCGGTCAAACTCAAATATAAGTAGCGCCAGTAAAATGATTGCCGCATAACAGATAATGGAAATGCCAAAATGTAACGCCATGATGTATGGATTTTGGCCCCACATGACGGCGGCAGCACCCATGAAAGCTTGTAAAATTAAAAATAAAACAGCGATAATAGCGAGTGGTTTTGTTTCGCGGCGATCTTTAATTGTTCGCCAAGCGAGTATGGCCAACACAATAACAAAAATGGAAGCGAGTCCCGTTGTCATTCGGTGCGCGACTTCAATTAGTTTTTCCGTTGTAACGTCTGTCAGGCGAACGAGTTGTCCGTTGCAAAGTGGCCAAGTGTTTCCACAACCATCTGCTGAACCCGTTTTGGTCACCAAAGCCCCACCAAAAACAACAAATGTCATGAAAATAATCGTCAAGACGGACCAAATTTTAAGAAACTTATTCATGATTTCTTATTCTCTCCTTTTAGATGAATCTGTCATCAAACGTGCTTTTACACATTAATTTTATTGTAGCGAATTTTAAAACAGAAGTAAAGAATTCGTTATTTGGCGCTGTTTCACAAACTAAAACGAAATCTTTGCTAACAAATTCACATAACGCTTGCTTGGAATTAGTTTTATCCAGCCGAGTTTTGTGAAGCCGATTGATTGACAAAGCATGTCCTAATTTCACATAATAGACGTAGAGTGATTTACGCGTTTAAGGGGGAGAGATTTTGAACAGAATAGAGAATACTGGCGAGTTAAAAACAGGAGTTGCCAGTAAATTTACGGTTCGGGATTTCACGGAACTGGTTAAAATAGGAATCGTTAATTCCAATACAATTACAGCATTTACAGGAATGTGGCTTGCATTCCAGTTAAATGGTATTTCATTTATGCAAAATCTTGATGTGATGTTCTTTACGATTATTGGTTCTGCGCTCATCGTCGCCGCATCGGGCGCTTTTAATAACGTTATTGACCGTGATATCGACGGTAAAATGGAGCGAACGAAAAGCCGACCAACGATGACAGGGAAAATTTCGGGGAAAAAAGCACTCGTTTTAGCTTCTGTGCTGCTAATCATTGGTGTAGCGATGCTCTTTATGACAACTTGGCAGGCTGGTGTGCTTGGCATACTAGGCGTGTTTTTATACGTTGTGGTGTATTCCATGTACGCAAAACGAAATTTAGTTAGCAACACGGTTATCGGTAGCTTTTCAGGCGCTGTCCCGCCACTAATTGGGTGGTTTGCAGTTGACCCGACGTTTAGTTTAATCCCAGTGATGTTGTTTCTTGTGATGTTTTGCTGGCAACCACCGCATTTTTATGCGATTGCGATTAAGCGAAAAGAAGAATACCGCGCTGCTGGGATTCCTATGTTGCCTGTTGTAAAAGGCATCGAGCGGACGAGAAAAAGCATGGTCTTTTGGGTGCTACTTTTAAGTGTCTTGCCATTTTTTATGACCGAACTCGGCATCGTATATGTTATTTTAGCAACCGCACTTAATATTGGCTGGCTCGTTTTAAGCTTTTACGGCTTCAAAATGAAAGACAGCCTAAAATGGTCCCGCCTAATGTTCGTCTACTCACTAAACTACATGACCATTCTATTTGTCTCCATGATTGTAATTTCAATTTTCTTATAGGGGATGTCATCAGTCTCATTGTGCGTGGTACGTTTTGTTTGGCTTAAGTTTAGAGGTTTTCTACAAGCTGAAGTCCGATTTTAATCGGGCTTTTTTCTTTAAAAAATCTTTGAATTTTCCTCATCGTTTTTTTCCATTTCAGGTGATATAGTCAAGGGGAGAACGAAGAAATCGGAGTTGATTGTTATGAAAATAGCAAGTTTTGAGCGAATGACACAACTGCTTATCAGTGGAAAAGAACAAGAGGCTGAAAAAGAAAGCCAAAATATGATTACCGAGAATCCTTCGCATTACGCGGGTTACCTTTGCCTTGCTTATGTTTATGCAGAAACGAATCAAAATCTCGATTTAGCAACAAATTATATTGAACAAGCTTTATCATATAACCAAAATATTGTTGAAAATTACGTCGTCGGCATTGCCATCTACGAACAGTTACATAAACCAAAACGCGTCACAGAGCTCGCTCGCTTCGGTCTAACGCTTGATCACTCGCAAGCGAAATTTTACGAAGCTTTGGCAGAAAATGGGAGTGGAGGATTGGTAGAAAAAATCGCTTTGTACGAGAAAGCCCTATTTTATGCGCCCAACAATACGAGCTATATGGGCATTTTAAGCGAGGCTATTTTCAACCAAAATCCACGAAATCTGCGTGCGCTTGAGCTGGAAAACTTAGCTTTTGCGACAAAACCAGATGACATAGACAATTTAAATCGCTTTGCTAAAATGAATTATGCGCGCGGTGATTTTAAAAAGGCGCTTCAATACTCGGAGCGTGCTTTGTGTCTTGCGCCAGACAGAGAAGATTCGTGTGAGCTTTATGAGGAAGTGGAGCTTGCGCAAAATCCGTTTTTTGGCACGTATGAAAAAGTACGTCTATATACGCATCGTGTGCCAATTAGTGTTACTATACTCATCGTGTTAGCCTATGTGCTTCTTTTCATGTGGGCATTAAATTCAGTAGGCTATCTTGCGGTTGTCATGTGGATTATTCCGCTAGGGATTTTAATTGTCGCGATTTTAGTGCAAACTGGCACCCGGCAAAAGGAAACGATGCAAGCGAAGCAAAACCGGTATGTGCGCTTACCAATTGCGATTATCGCACTGATAATCCTGTTTATTCCGGCGGGGATTCAAGTTGTACATTTGGCGCTTGATGCGGTGAAACAGGAAGTGGCTGTGCCAAAAAGGCAAATGATGGTGCAGTCGCATGCGGAAAAAAAGATGCGCGTTGCGAATACGTCTGAAAATGCCACTTTTAGCGCGGATTATGACCGTGTGTTAGCTCTTCGGAAATTGCTTGAAAACGGAAAACAAAATGATGTTGCGCTTCTGGAATATGTCGCACGTTCGTATTTACCAACATTTAAACAGAAAATAGCAGATGCTAAAAATTATCATGCGTTTATGAATTTTAAGTTTTACCAAATGTTTGCACTGGACGGAGCGGAAAAAGCCTATTTGACGCAGGAAAATAATCAATTTGATGTCATTGTGCTTCTGGAAGACGGAAAAATTAGCCATGTCTATGGTGATTCTTGGACGACCGATAAAAAAGAAAAGCTTGCAATGGAAGGTATGATGCCGCATATCGTGGCGGACGGTAAATATACGGAAATTTATGAGTGAAGGCTAGTATTTAACTCGAAAAACGGCTACAATAGAGAAAAGGTTATTCGGGAGGCTAAAGTGTGAAATTTATTTTAAGAGTGATTGTGCTTCTTGTTATCAGCCTCTTTATTTTCTATAACACAGATTTATTTTTTCAAGCACCGACGGAAAAAAATGAGGCTTCTGAAAAAGTGAAGCAAGGAACAATCCTTCCTGAAGATAAAAAAACGAATGAATCGACTGAGGACATAGCGAATACGGACAGTATGGCAAGTTTTGTTAATCAAGACGTCAGTCAATTAAAAGAAAAATTTGGCGATCCCATTCGAATTGATAAGACGCCATATGGCTTTGAATATTATGTCTACAACCAACCGAATACAAGCTACATGTTGGTTGGCGTTTTAAATAATAAAGTGCAAACCATTTACGCGCTAGGTCAAGACTTAAATTTAACCCCATATAAAATTGGTATGTCTGTTGAAAAAGTATTTACAAATGCGAAATTGCAATCTGAAATCGCGTTTAATTATGAGAATAATTTTTATCGTTTTGAGCTATCCGAGAACGATTTAAACATGCGCCCAGTTGCCAATTTAGGCAGTGGTGTTTATGCCCAACTAAATTTCGACAAGGTAGACGGGAAGCTCGTGAGCGTGCGCTATTTGAACAAACTTTCCTTCATAAAAATGCATCCTTACGAGCTTAACTATCAAGGTGATATTTACGAGGAAGATGTTTCGGCGGCTTTATGGAGCGAAATTGATAAAGCGAGCGATATGCAAGTGCTCGAAATTACAAATGTGCTTCGTGAACGTTACGGGGCGGAACCTGTGGCGCTCGATCCAGATGTTGCGCGCGTAGCTTACGGTCATAGTGTGGATATGGCGAACAATAATTATTTTGACCACGACTCACCGACTGTCGGAACACTTTCTGACCGCTTAGAAAAGGGCATGGTGAAGTACACGAAGGCGGGCGAAAACATTGCATATAACTATTTAGATGCGGGCGCAACGGTTGAAGGCTGGTTAAATTCGCCAGGGCATCGCAAAAATCTGCTCGATAAAAGTTTTACGTATATGGGAGAGGGCACTTTCCAAAAATATTATACGCAAAATTTCATTACAAAATAAAAGACGAATTTTAGCTCTACGTGTTATAATGAAATATCGATGAAACTAAGGGGGAATAAGTTTGTTTGCAACAATGGAAAGTTTAGCGCTTCTTGACTTGTCGGATGAACTATCTGCCATGATTTTAGAGTCAGAAGAAAGACAAGCGTATGTTGAGAAAAAGAGTGCGCTAGAAAATGCGGAAACGCAAAATAAAATTAAAGCTTTTACGAAAATTAAAACGCAGTTTGAAGAAGTGGAACGCTTTGGTCGGTATCATCCCGATTATAAAGAAGTGACACGGAAAACGCGTGCTTTAAAACGTGAATTAGACATGGATGCGCATATTGCGGCTTTTCGGCAAGCGGAGATGGATTTTCAGTCACTGCTCGATGAAATCAGTCTGATGCTAGCAAATGCCGTATCCAGTCATATAAAGGTTCCAACTGGGAATCCGTTTTTTGAACAAAAATCTGCATGCAGTTCAGGTTGTGGTAGCGGCGGGAGTTGTAGTTGTTCAGCCTAGGACTTTGCGTGCTAAAGGGGCAATAGAGATGGAAAATGATAGACAAGCGATTATTGTTTGGATGAATCATTTGAAGCAAGTGCGTTCGCTCAAACGTTTTGGAAATGTTCATTATGTTTCACGAAAACTTAAATATGCGGTATTATATTGCAACATGAACGAACTAGAAGAAATTTCCACGAAAATAGCGCGTTTTAATTATGTGAAGCGTGTCGAGCCTTCTTTTCGGCCGTTTTTGAAAACGGAATATGAATCGAAGAAAGAAATGATGTATGAACGCAAAAATGAAGATGTTCAAATCAGTATTTAAATGCGAGGCAGTGCTCAAAACGGGCACTGCCTCAAGTGTCAAATCGAAGCGAAAAGGATGTTTAACATGAGAGTTATTGCGGGAAGTAAGAAAGGGCGCGCGCTAAAAGCCGTTCCAGGGAAAACGACGCGCCCGACGACAGATAAAATTAAAGAGTCACTTTTTTCGATTATTGGTCCTTTTTTTGATGGGGAAAAAGTATTGGATTTATTCGCGGGAAGTGGCGGTCTTGGCATTGAGGCGCTAAGTCGTGGCGCAGGCGAAGCCGTCTTTATTGATCAGGCGTCTCTCGCGGTTAAGACGGTGAAGGAAAATTTGACGGCGTGCCGTTTGGAAAATCAGGCGGTCGTTTATCGGAACGATGCGATGCGCGCACTTAAAATTTTCCAAAAAAATGAAGAAGTGTTTGATTTGGTGTTTTTAGATCCACCCTATAAAAAGCAGCAGCTTGCGAAAATTTTGACCTTTTTGGACGAAGCAAATTTAGTGTCTGATGGCGCGCTTGTTGTTTGTGAGTATGAGAAAGATGATGCTTTGCCGGATGCGATTGGTCGTTTTACGAAGACACGCGAGGTGAATTATGGCATTACGGTGCTATCCATTTTTAAATTTGAGGAGTGAGCGCATTGAAAGAAAAAATTGCAGTTTGTCCGGGAACGTTTGATCCGATTACGAATGGTCATTTAGATATTATTGAACGCGCGGCGAAAACTTTTGATGTGATTTTTATTTCGGTTTTAAAAAATGCGAATAAAAAACCGCTATTTAGTTTGGAGGAACGAATTCAGCTAATCGAGGACGCAACAAACCATTTGCCTAACGTCCGCGTGGAAAGTTCAGAAGGCCTCCTTGTTGATTATGCGCGCAAAAAACGGGCAACAGTCGTGATTCGCGGTTTGCGAGCTGTGACGGATTTTGAATACGAGCTGCAAATTGCGGCAATGAACCGAACGCTTGATGCGGAATTGGAAACTTTTTTTGTGATGACCAATCCAAAATATTCGTTCTTGAGTTCTAGCATGATTCGCGAAGTGGCGAGTTATAATGGTGATGTTGGAAATTTAGTGCCGCCTAATGTGAACGAGGCGCTACTTGCTAAATATAAAAAATAGAGGTGTAGTAATCAGATGCGAACGCAATGGAAAAAAATAGTTGCTATTGTCATTTTAGTGGTTGTAATTGCGGGCTTTTTCATTCCAATGCCCTATTACATTACAAAACCCGGTTCGACGGAAAAACTTGAGCCGCTTGTTGAAATTGCAGGGCATGAAAGTGAATTGAAAGGTTCGTTAAGTCTTGTGACCATTGCGATGGCCAATGCGAACATTTATACATACGGATTGGCTAAACTTTTGCCTTATCAAGAAATCGAAAAGGAAAGCGATGTTCGCTATGAAAACGAAACGGATGAAGAATATAACGTCCGTCAAATGTACATGATGAATGAATCGAAAAACAACGCGATTCAAGTAGCCTATAAAGCGGCGCATCAAAAGGTGACAGTGGAATACGACGGGATTTATGTTTTGAGCGTACTGGAAAATGTACCGGCCGCAAAGTATCTACACGCAGGTGATTTAATCACAAAAATTGATGGCCATGCTTTTGATTCTAGCGCGGAGTTTATTAAATATGTGAAGAGCAAAAAAGCTGGGGACGTTGTGAAAATTGATTATGTGCATAAGAAAAAAGCGGAGTCGGCGGAAATTAAGCTGACAACGATTGATGATAAGGGCACAGTTGGCATCGGGATTACGCTCGTTGATGATGAAAAAGTGACGACGGATCCAGCGGTGAAAATTAATTCGGAACAAATTGGTGGTCCGTCTGCGGGATTAATGTTTAGTTTAGAAATTTACAGTCGTTTTCAAGAGGCTGATTTAACAAAAGGCCATCAAATTGCTGGGACTGGAACAATCGATCCAGCTGGCAATGTCGGGCGTATTGGCGGCATTAATCAAAAAGTTGTGGCGGCAGATAAAAGCGGTGCAGAAATTTTCTTTGCTCCAAATGATGAGATTACGGCTGAAATGAAGAAAAAGGATGCCTCGCTAAAATCCAATTATGCAGAAGCGGTTGAAACGGCGAAAGACATTGATACAGATATGAAAATTGTGCCTGTTAAGACGTTTCAGGACGCGGTGGATTATTTGATGGATTTAAAGTAAGGAATAAAAGCTTACCTCACTCGAATTTGGTCAGGCTCTAATATGTTAAGAAACAATAAGCGCTAGGAGGTCGAACGTTGACCTTTAGCGCTTATTGTTATTTATTTTGCTATTTTGACTGGAGTTTCTGCTATAACATTTCCCTCATGGCTGTAGCTTAGAAGACTCACTTGATCAGTTACAGTCGATACGCGGCTCTTTGCATAGTATCGGAAATCTGTTGTATTCATGACACCTACTCTACTTAAAATGGTTCCATTCACTTTTAACGCTACATATTTTATGTTTCCTGTGTAAGTCCCTTTCACATAACTATCCTGGTTCAGGACAAACTCATCTGGATTCAAAATTGCCCTTTGATTGACTGTTACACGTTCTTGATTTATAACTATACCTGCTGAATTATAAGCTTTTATGCTTACAATATCTGAAAGGCTAATTTTCCCCTTTGCATAGTATTGCCAATTCGAAGCATCTAAAACGCGTACTCTACTATACTCAGTTCCATTTACTACTAATGAAATATATTTTACATCTCCCTCAAAAGTGCCTCTTACATAGGAGTCAGTTGAGAGTGTATAAGGTGTGACATTCAGTTCATTCTTATGCTGAATAAAAGCCCCTTGTGCCACAACTGTACTGGCACTTGTTGTTTGTCCGCTAGCTGTCGCTGTTGCTGTTACAATGGTACCAGCTTCTAGTTGAGGGATTGTGATACTATAATGACCACTTGAACTCACTTGCCCTACTCCAATTCTTGTTGCGCCAGTTTTAATTAGTAAAGAGGCATTTGGCTCAGCAGTTCCTTCAACTTTCGTAGAGTCTGTAGTTAACGGGTTGATAGTTGTTGGGGCAATATTGCCTTGTGCGACAACTGCGCTGGCACTTGTTGTTTGTCCGCTAGCTGTCGCTGTTGCTGTTACAACGGTACCAGCTGCTAGTCGAGGGATTGTGATACTATAATGACCACTTGAACTCACTTGCCCTACTCCAATTCTTGTTGCGCCAGTTTTAATTAGTAAAGAGGCATTTGGCTCAGCAGTTCCTTCAACTTTCGTAGAGTCTGTAGTTAACGGGTTGATAGTTGTTGGGGCAATATTGCCTTGTGCGACAACTGTACTGGCACTTGTTGTTTTTCCATTTAAAGATGCTGTTGCTACTATAAGCGTACCAGCAGCTTGCCTAGGAATCGAAAAACTGTATCTTCCATTTGAGTCTGCTTTCCCGGTTGCAAGTATTATTCCATTCAAACTTATTGAAATAACAGCATTTGGTTCAGCTGTTCCTTGAACTGTTATAGATTCGGATGTCAGAGAATTAATGCTGATTGGCGTGAGAATATATTGGTTTGTGGTTGAATTTTTTAGACTGCTTTTTTTTGTTTCAACACTAGATGCACTCACTTTGTCGTTACCTAACAGTGGGGAAAACATGGTTGAAATGATAAGTCCTCCTGTTAAAATACTAACTGCTGATTTTCTTAATTGTTCTTTTTTTATGTACATGCTAAACTCTCCTTTTTTAAGTAATAATCTGTACTACATAACGAAAAATCAGAAAAAAATCTTTATTTATTCTCCAAATCAAATCCACCTCCTTGTCAATCATACATTGTCATGGTAACATTTCAGGAAAAAATTCAGAGGCTATTAAAATCAAATTTCTATCAATTTTTTTGTAAATTTTGTGACATTTTTCTTATATTCGAAGTTCTTGTTTTTTTGTTTGAAATTCGGGAAATTACTAGGTAAGAACAAGAAATAGGTGGGGACGATGAAATTTAAGAATGATACGAAAAATAAAATTGGTCACTTCTTTCCGGCATACGTGGACGCGGAAGGACTTGATGCGGGAATTTTGGAGACGGAACGGGCTTTTTTAGCTTTGCCTTTTACACGGGAAATCGAAAAGATGCGTACGTGGAAATGGCATACGACGGGAAAGCTTGATAATACGTTTATGCGACCGGCGCTGATTAAAAAACGGCCGCTACTTGAAGTGGACTGGCAGCCGCTTCTTTTTGCTGAACTAGGCAAGCTTCGAGGTGAAGCGGTTCAAGTTTCGGTATTGGATTTTGGTGCGGTAGCGGACGGAAAAACGGATTGTACGGGGGCATTTGTACGCGCGATGGGACAAGGCGGGCGAAGCGTTCGGATTCCAGAAGGGGAGTTTATCATAACTGGCCTTAAGGTGCCTTCTCATACGGAGCTGATCGGGGCGGGCTCGGGGAAAACAATTTTGCGGATGCATGATTTTGCTGCGAAATCGCGTCAGGGGATTCGAAATCGGAATTGCTTCACAGGGAACAAGAGCATTCGGCTAGAAGGCTTCACGCTCGATTGGCGCGCGGAGCGTTTTCCTGAAAAAGAAAAAAGTGCGGCTCGAGGAATTCGTTCGAGTGGGATTGCGTTTTGCAATGTGATGTTTGGGCTCGTGCGGGATGTTTGTGTGCAAAATCCGGGGCTGCACGGAATTGATGTGACGTCTGCTTATTATAGTTATGGGGGTGACGGGACGACTTCGCGTTTTAGGAGTCGCTACGTGTGGATTGATGACGTGGAGGTTTATGGGTTTGGTGATGATGGTGTGACGACGCATCATAGTGATTATGTGTACATTACGCATTCTTATTTGCACAATCCGAGCGGTAGAGCGCACAAAAAAGGCGCCTCGAACTCGAATGGAATTGAAGTGGACGATGGTTCGCGGCATGTGGTGTTACACAATAATCGTACGGAAAATTGTTTTGGTGGCGTGGAAATTAAGGCGCATGAAACGAGCTCTGCGGCGTATGACACACAAATTATTGGGCATTATTCGCGCGGGGATAACCGAGCATACAATTTTAGACATATTGGGCACCACAAAGAAGGTGACGCGAATAGTTTGACGGCAATTGGCATTCGCGCCACCTTTTTAGTAGCAGAAGAGCCACGCAAGACGCCGCTTTATGCGGAAAGCCGTCCTCGGGCTCTAGTTGTTTCGGCGTATCAAAGAGTGGCGTTGAACTATGTTTGTACGGTAAGCGAAACCAAAGCGCCCGTTATCGCGGTGCAGTACCGCGCACGTGCTGTGGATCTTCAACATATCTCGCATTCAGGAGTAGCTCCGCGCATTAAAATTAGCCAAGATACACAGTCAGTTCGTGTTTCACCAGTAGATGAGCGGTCGCCTTGAAAAATCATTATCCGGCGCAACGAGGCTGCCTTCCATCAGACTGTAGAGCTTTGTCGCGCGAACATCGTAGGCAATAAGTTTTTCTTTTGCCTTTGAAACCGTCGTAACGAGCGGAAGTTCAAGGTCTTTTTTTACTTGGGATAAATAGGCCTGCCCAGTTTGGTTCATGCCTAGGAGGCGCAAGTAAGGCGACACCTCGTCTTGTTTTTCAAAGCGCATTAAAATTTGCATGGCCGTACGCTGAACACGTGCGCGGCTATAGCGTTTTGTTACGATTTCATTTAAGAAGGCTTCCGCCTCATCATGTCTGGCCGCTTTCACAAAGCGGTTTTCGATGCCTTCTGTAACGCTATTAATTTTCGAAAGTGTCCCCGGATCGTCCGTTATAAGACGGTAACGCAAAAGCGGATACAGCTCGGCAAATGTCATCAAATTTGCTGAACTCCCAATGATTTCCCAGTAAACAAACGGAGGAATGTATTTTTTTACCTCGTTAAAGTGTCCTTGTAAAAGCATATTGCGAACAGCGGTTGCGCTTGTGACAGCTGGTCTTGCGGGCGCTAATTCCGCGTAATTTGTTGTGCGCGTTAAAGTTTGAATGTTTAGCGGGCGATTCATTTTTTCATTGGCTAGCGCATAATGGAAGCCAAGGATATTATTTGGCAGTGTCACATCAAGTCGGTCCCCAATTTGTTCATGGAGAGCTTCTGTTAGTGCCGCACCGTAACTTAATGTCTTATCGCTTAATTTTTCTTTTATAAGCGCATCAAATGATTCTTGATTGGCTAGTTTTGCCGCCTCAACAAAGGCTTCGCTATCCCCATTTTCACTTCCAAAAAAAATGGTTTCAGCCTTTAAATCTGCAAGTATTCGCACGGCTTCAGTTGCGAAAATATCAGCTTGCTGCATGACAAACCTAACAGGCAGTTCAAAGACGAGGTCAGCCCCGCCAAGAATCGCCATTTTTGTTCGAGTCCACTTATCAAGCATAGCAGGTTCCCCCCGCTGAACAAAAGAGCCACTCATAACTGCGATAATACAGTCCGCCTTAGTTTGTTTTCTAGCTTTATTCACATGATAGAGATGTCCGTTATGAAATGGATTATATTCAACCACAATTCCCGTAGCACGCATGAAAATCACCTATTCCTTTTTTCTTTTTATTTTAGCACAAATTTGCGTGATGTGGTGCCGTTTCTTTTCCTAAAAAGGATTGACAAACCCGCCTAGAAAAGCTATAATGATTTTTGTTGCGCCCGAGGTGATTAATGATGAAATGGTCTTTAAGTCAACTAAAAAAATATCGCGATGGCGAGTTTGAAATTAATGAAACGATCGACTTAACCGAGTTTTTAAAAGAAAATAATCATGACGTCAGAGAGGCTTCGCCTGTTCACGTTACCGGAACATTCGAAATGAAGCGCGACGAAGTAATTGCTCATTTGACAATTGCTGGCGAGTGGACGTTGCCGTGTGCAAGGACGCTTACAGACGTTTTTTATCCGTATGAAATTAAAGCGGTGGAAACCTTTGTTAAAAATCGTGACCAAGTTCATGATGAATCTTGGCATGTAATGGAACAAGATACGGTAGATTTAGTTCCTGTTGTGAGCGAACTTCTGCTAGTTGAAATTCCCATGCAAGTTTTTAGTGAAGAAGCGGCTGATGTAGACGCACTTCCTAAAGGTCGTGACTGGGAACTTCAAACAGAAGAAAAATTTGCTTCTGAAAAAGCAAAAAACGAACCGAAAGTGGATCCTCGTCTTGCTGGACTAGCCGACTTTTTTAACGAAAAAGAAGATTAGTTTCAGTAAAGCTGGAATATATCTAAGGGAAACCTTAAGAATAGTTTTAATCTCTAAGGAGGTGTATGGAAATGGCAGTACCTTTTAGAAGAACTTCTAAAACAAAAAAACGCAAACGTCGCACGCATTTCAAATTACAAGTACCTGGTATGAACGAATGTTCAAACTGTGGTGAAATGAAACTTTCTCACCGTGTATGCCCTGAATGTGGTCATTACGATGGTAAAGACGTGGTAAATAGCTAATTCTAACAAGTGAGACGTACACTTGTTCACTAAAAAAACGACAAGATGCCATGGATCTTGTCGTTTTTTTGCATACATAAATAACAAAATAGTGTAAAATATGAGATGTAGTGCGTTTTCTATATTATAAAAGTAGGTGAGAAGATGAAGCCGAGTATTGGAATAATTGGAGCAGGTGCGATGGGGCTGCTTTATGCTGCTCATCTTGCTAAATATGCGCACGTAACACTTTATGTAAGGCGCGAGGAACAGCTGGAAAGTTTGAATAAGAACGGTTTGCATTTTAACGGAGAAACTCTCCCTGTTCAGGCGACCAAGGGCATTTCTTTTGAAAAAATGAAACAGCATGGCATTATTTTAATTGCCGTGAAAAGTTATGAACTTGAACATATTTGGACAGATTTAAATAAAATTCCGTCAGAAATTCCGCTTTTGTTCATTCAAAATGGCATTGCGCACTTGAAATTCATTTTAGACCTCACGGCGACAAATATTTGGGCGGCCACGACGACCTACGGAGCGAAGCGCCTGAATGACTTTTCTGTTGAACAAAAAGGCAAAGGGAAAACAATTTTCGGCGTACTAAAAGGGAGTGTCGCTACAGAAAAATTGAATTTCTTACAACAATTGGCCGATTTTTCCTTCGAATTTTCAAATGACATCAAAAAAGCGATGTACGAGAAACTCCTAATTAATGCAGCAGTGAACCCGCTTACCGCGGTTTTAGGAGCCAAAAATGGCGATTTAATCCAAAACGAAAACTGGCGCGAGTTACTTCACGAAATCGTCGAAGAAGTGAACCGCGCGCTACAAATTGATGATGCCATGCAGAAAGTGGAGCAGGTGTTAATCGCGACAAAAGAAAATCTATCTTCCATGGCAACCGACGTAAAATTGAATCGCCGCACAGAAATCGATAGCATTTTACTTCCCGTGATCCGGTTGTTAGAAGAGGGCAATTACCCTGCAACTCGTCTAGGGACCCTATATAAACTAATAAAAGGAAAGGAGCAACAATATGTTTAATTGGCTAACCGACACGACTTTTGTTTTAATCGTGCTACCCGTAATCGTTTTTTTAATCGTATTTTGGACAGTTCGCTTTTTACTCAAACAACCACGTCGCGCGTTAAAACTCGCAGCCGATTTTACAACTCTTTTCCTTATTATTGCTGTTCACTTATTCATGAAACTGCTATTTAATCATTCTTTCCTACTATACATATTCCTTTTCTTATTCATCATTGGGATCGTTATCATCGCGCTGTTTGCTAAACGTGATGGAGAAATTCATGTTTATCGAACAATTCGTATTTATTGGCGCATTTGCTTCTTTGTTTTCAGCTTGCTTTATATCGCATTGTTCCTTACGGGTCTTGTAATGAGCGTCGTTTACCTACTCGGATAAAGGCACCCAAACTTTAGAAAGACTGAAATAACCATAAATCATGTCCTCTACGCCGCGAATATGGCTGTCAATGTTATGTGTTTTATCGCCGTAAGCCACATAAAATAAGAAAAAATTTTCCGTAAGCCATGTGTCAAGCGACATGCGGCTTTTTTCTCGCTCTAAAAAAGTCTCACCAAACTTCATATCTTCCAAAAAAGGAGCTACAGTAGCTAAGATTTTTTCACTTAAAAACCTTTTTGGGAATAAATGAGGGTTAGTGAAGAACTCCATGTAGCCAAGTTCCATATCAGCGCCTGGTTCGTCCTCCAGCCAAATAAAATCTAATTTTTGAAAACTCGTGTCATAATAATCAGTCGCCAAATTGATGGGCACCCATTCCATTTGAAGGCCAAACGCCAAAGCCTGTTGCCTGAAAATTTCAGCGTTTTGTTTAATAATGGGGCGGTCAAAAATCCCTAAATAAATGATGCGCCCGTCATAACCCGACTTTTCTAGCAAAGAGGGAATTTGTTTTGCGTCTTTCCGAATACCAGGATTCCTTCCCGATTTAAAATAACTCGCCGCCTGCCGCTCTTTAGAAACTCCAATTAATTGTCCATCAAACAAATGATAAATCGCTTCGCGAAACGCTTTATTTTGAATAAGCGAATCTTGTTTTTGGAAATTAAAACAAACCGCCGAAACACCAGAAGACTGACTAGCCGTTTTAACGTAATGCTCATCCGATTTTTCCAAACCATAGGAAAAGCGCACATCATTTAATTTTTCAGCACCTTCAATATACCAAAACTCAATTTTATCTAGCAAAGCCCGCGGCATGAAATAGCCATCAAACGCTTCCAACGTAATTTTATTCCCAGAACGTTCGCTCAGGCGAAAAGGCCCTGTCGAAATCCATTTCATTTCATCAAAAATCGTATTTTTAGGCAAAATGGGAACATTAATAGACGTTAAATAACGAATAAAGAAAGGATCTGGCTTAACCAAATGAATCCGCAAAATGTAAGTAGAAACAAGCTCAATATGCCGGATATCCTTCAAAAAATGTGCCACTACAGAATCCGCCTCCTTTGCGCGGTAAAGCGAATAGGTGACATCTTCACTAGTTAAATAACGTCCATTATGAAAAGACACCCCTTTACGTAAATAAAAAGTCCAGCTTGTTTTAGTCGCGTTAGAAGAAAAATGGTGCGCAAGCCACGGTTCGATTTTTTGTGTTTCTCGATTAAAGATGACCAATGTGTCGCTTAAATGTTTCAGCAGGAAAGACTCAATGGAAGTGGACACCCGTTTAGGCTCTAATGTACTAATCTTGCGTCGCATCATCATTCGGAGAACGTCCGTATTCCCCTCGTGAAGTTGCGTATTAAATAATTGGCGAAACTCTTCTGTTATAAAGGAAAGAATATGAGGCGGCAAATCACTTTCTAGAAAAGTTGCAATGCAAGAAAGTCGTTCTTCTTTTGTTTTTCCTCCCAAAAAAGAGGTGATATCTTCTAAAAAAGATTGTGTGAAAGTTATGGAAGATAAATGCCCACGACCGCGGCCGGGAGAATAATAAAGTAGATTTTGAGTGGCGTAAGCTTGGATTTTTCGTTTCGCATTTTTGGGCGAGCAGTACCAAAGATTGGCGATTTCAGCCAGTTTGAAAGAACAGCTATGATTTTCTAAATAAGTCCGCAATTTAAAATAGTCAAAATCCATATTAAAAACCTCCACCTGTTAAAAGGGGACAAAAAAATCAATTAACGTCCCTTTTTATAAATTTATTTCTACTTTATAATAACAGAAGTAACGTATCAAAAGAAATTTTAGACGGAGGGGATATTCATGTTTCGTGCGCTTCACCCAAATATTCGCATGCGAATAGTGATTAACTTTTTTAGTAAAATTATTGCTTCCATGATTTTCCCTTTTTTGGCCATTTACTTTACAGCGCATTTTAATCCTTCTGTAGCGGGCATTTTATTAATGCTTAACATTGCGATCCCGTTTGTAGTAGGCCTTTATGGTGGCCATTTAGCAGATGTATTGGGGCGCAGAAAACTAATGGTGACCGGAGAAGTGCTAAAAATGATTAGCTATCTGGGGCTAGTTTTGGTGAATTCCGCACTATTTAGCTCTCCATTACTCACATTTGTATTTTTATTGCTCATCGGAATTGCACAAGGAATCATTAATCCTGCAGCAGATGCAATGCTAATCGATGTCAGCACACCAGAATCCAGAAGTTTTATGTATTCCATTAGCTACTGGGCAAATAATCTGTCTTCTATGATTGGAATTATTATAGGTGGTTGGCTCTTTACAACACATTTTTTCGAACTTTTAATTGCGCTCTTTCTTATGTCGATACTAACAACGTGGTTAACGTTCCATTTTATTACAGAAACGCATAAGCAAGACTCAAGTAAAAGTTCAGGGACTGGCATAAAAGAAGTTTTTAACGCCTATTCCGACGTCGTTCGCGATAAAAGCTTTGTTTTGTTCACGATTTCTGGGATTTTTATCATGACAATTGAGTTTCAGCGTAACAATTTCATTTCTGTACGTCTTGCAGATGAATTTCAAAACCTTACGCTGCAATTGGGGCAGCTTTTGGCAATCCCAATTGATGGCGTGCGAATTTTAAGCTTGCTCACGGCGCTAAATACGTTGTGCATCGTATTGTTCACAGCGCCAGTCGCCAAGTGGCTAACACATCGCAAAAATGAACCGGTCATGTATGTTGGCTTTCTTTTATTCGCAGTAGGCTTTTCTTTTTCAGCCTTTTTATCAAACATGTGGTTGTTATTTTTCGCAACGCTTTTACTTTCTTTAGGGGAATTGCTCTATGTACCAACACGCCAAACCATTTTAGCAGCGATTATCAACGACAATAAACGAGGCGCTTATATGGCTTTTAATGGGATTATCTTTCAAGTCGGAAAACTATTTGGCGCCGCCAGTTTATTATTCGCTCCTTTAATAGGAAAATATGGAATGGGCGTTTTCATCATTGTTTGCGGCGCCTTGGCATGTATCTTCGGGCGTCTTGCACTCAGAAAAAAACAAGTTCTTCTTGCCGAAAATGAATCAGATTCTCTTGAAAGTGGGGATTAGTGGTTTTGTCCCCCACTTTCCCACCACTTTATAATCTTATGCGGAAATGGCTTTGTACCAATGATTTATCATCTCTTTTAAATGAAGAGATGAATTTTTTTTGTCTTTTTTTAGGTTTTGGGTGGTACAAAGTGGGGAGATGTGGTAAAGTTGTACGTAAGAAAGTGGGGGAAGTCTAATGTTCATGGGAGAATATCAACACAACATTGATATAAAGGGCCGTTTAATCGTGCCAGCGAAGTTCCGTGAACTACTCGGGGACAATTTTGTCATTACGCGCGGGCTAGATAAGTGCTTATTTGCCTATCCGCAAAATGAATGGTCAAAACTCGAGGAAAAACTTCAGACGCTTCCACTGACTAAAAAAGATGCTCGTTCTTTTACGCGTTTCTTCTTTTCAGGTGCTTCTGAGTGTGAGTTAGATAAACAAGGAAGAATTAATATTCCGCAAAATCTAGTCGGTTATGCGGGGCTTGAAAAAGAAACCGTTATTATCGGAGTTTCAAATCGTATTGAAATTTGGAGTAAGTCGGAATGGGATGCTGTTTTTGAGGAATCAGAAGAATCCTTCTCCGAAATTGCAGAAAATATGATTGGATTCGATATTTAAAGGGGGGCTACGATGTTTAAGCATGAAACGGTCTTACTACATGAAACTGTAGACATGTTAAATATAAAAAAAGATGGCATTTATGTGGATTGCACGCTAGGCGGTGCAGGTCATTCCGCATACTTGCTAAGCAAACTGGGAAAGCAAGGGCGTTTAGTGGCTTTTGACCAAGATGTTACGGCAATCGAAAACGCGAAAGTGAAATTACAAGATGAGCGAGTGCTCTTTATTAAATCTAATTTTCGTTTTATTAAAGAAGCGCTGTTAGAAAATGGCATTTCAAAGGTGGACGGTATTTTATATGATTTAGGTGTTTCATCACCGCAGCTTGACGTTCGTGAACGAGGTTTTAGCTATCATCAAGATGCTCCGCTAGATATGCGCATGGATCAATCACAAGAACTTACAGCGCAAATTGTTGTTAATGAATGGGCGTACGAAGATTTGGTGCGAATATTCTTTCGCTACGGGGAAGAAAAATTTTCAAAACAAATCGCACGTGAGATTGAGCGTCGTAGGGAAATGAAGAAGATCGAAACGACACAAGAGCTCGTTGATATTATTAAAGAAGCGATTCCAGCGCCGGCAAGACGCAAAGGGGGACACCCTGGTAAGCGAACTTTTCAGGCGATTCGAATTGCGGTGAACGATGAACTTGGTGCTGTCGAGGATTCATTACACGATGCGCTTACGCTTTTAAAACCGGGCGGTCGAATTAGTGTGATTACGTTTCATTCTTTAGAGGACCGCATCACGAAGCACATTTTCCAAGAAGTGACGAAGGGGCCGGAAATACCGAAAGGACTTCCTGTTATTCCGAAAGAATTTGAGCCTGACTTTAAGCTTGTGTCACGAAAACCCATTTTACCTAGTGAAGAAGAAGTTGAAGCAAATAATCGGGCGCGTTCAGCAAAACTGCGCGTTATTGAAAAAATTGAGAAATGAGTAGGAGTTGAAAAATGTGAGTAATTTTGCCTACAAATCCAATCTGGAGCCTAAGCGAATACATAAGGAAGTAGAACAACCGAAAAAAGCAATTTTAAAGCGTGGACAAGTGACACTCTTTGAAAAACTAATTGTACTCATGGCGATTGTGGCTATGGCGATTTTTGCATTTTCTATCATCAGCGTTCAAACTTCTATTTATACCGTTAATAAGGATATTGAAGCAAGCGAAGAAAAATTAGCAACTCAGCAAAAAACGAATGATGATTTAAAAGTGCAAGTAAACGATTTAGGTCGGTATGAACGCATCTTGAAAATGGCGAAAGAAAAAGGCTTAAGTTTAAACGGAGATAATGTAAAGGTAGTGGACGGTAAATGAAACGGCGCAGAGGAAATATGAGGAGGGGCGCACTGGTACTTTTTGTCTTTTTCGCGACGCTCTTCCTTATTCTTACTGGCCGTTTTCTTTATTTGCAAATTACCGGTGAGGCAAACGGCGAACCATTAGCCGCTGAAGCCGCAAAACAACATTTGAAAACGGAAAAGATAGAAGCGAAACGTGGTTCTATCTTAGACCAAAAAGGCGAAGTGATTGCAGAAGATACATCGACGTATACGCTTGCGGCTGTCGTGTCGGATAAGTTTTCCAAAACATCAAAAAATCCCACATATGTCGTCGATAAAGAGCAAACAGCGGAAACACTTGCGAAATACATTGCTATGTCTAAAGCAGAAATTTTAGAACGTTTAAATACGGAAGATGTTTACCAAGTTGAATTTGGAAAAGCTGGAAAAAATATATCCGTCGAAACGAAAAATAAAATTGAAGCGGAGAATTTACCAGGACTTGAATTTACACGTCAAGCTGCCCGGTTTTATCCAAATGGCACCTTTGCTTCGCAGCTAGTGGGCTTTGCGCAACAAACCGAAGGCGAAACAGGTGAATCCACACTTGTTGGAAAAATGGGACTCGAGAAAAGCTACAATTCCATATTAACGGGTAAAGATGGCGAAATTAATTATAGTACAGATAAACTCGGTTACATTTTACCTAATTCAAAGAAAAATGTAAAAGAAGCAGAAGATGGAAGCGATATTACGCTGACTATTGATAAAAAGATTCAAACATTCTTAGAAGATACGATGACAACAGTTAATGCGAAATATAAACCTAAAAATATGATGGCAGTTGTCATGAATCCTAAAACAGGTGAAATTTTAGCGATGAGTCAACGCCCATCATTCAATCCGTCAACTAAAGAAGGTTTAAGTACAGAAAATGCGGGTGTGTGGCAAGATTTGCCAGTCGAATATGCTTATGAGCCAGGTTCTGTTATGAAAATTTTCTCATTAGCCTCAGCAATTGATACAGGTGTTTATAATCCAAATGCCTACTATAAATCCGGTATTTACCGCGTCGGCGATATTCCAATTCATGACCATAACGGCGGTGCCGGCTGGGGGACAATCACATATCGCGAAGGCGTTGAACGCTCTAGTAATGTGGCGTTTGCTACTCTTTTGAATAAAATGGGGACGGATACGTTTGAAGAATATTTGACGAAGTTCGGCTTTGGCCAAAAAACCGGAATCCAGCTCCCAAATGAAGCAAGCGGGAAAATCCTATACAACTATCCAGTTGAAAAAGTAACAACTGTTTTCGGTCAAGGGACAACCGTATCCATGATGCAAATGCTTCAAGGAGCTTCAGCAATTGCAAGTGATGGGAAAATGAAGCAGCCTTATATTGTTTCAAAAATTACCAATCCAAATACAAATGAAGTAACCGAAACGAAAACGAAAGTATCAGGAACACCAATTAGTGAGGCAACTGCTAAGAAAACACGTGAAGAATTGCAGCAAGTTGTTAGCGGAGAACACGGAACTGGTAAATTATATGCGATTCCAGGCTACTCGGTTGCCGGTAAAACGGGAACCTCTCAAATTGCTGACCCGAAAACGGGCAAATACATGACGGGAAGCGATAATTATATTTTCTCTTTCATGGGAATGGCACCAGCAGACGATCCAGAATTGGTGATGTATGTTACGATGCAACAGCCGCAATTGGAGGGCAGCGAAACTGGTGGTGAGGCCGTTTCAGAAGTGTTTAATCCGGTTATGAAAAACAGTTTGCAATATATGAACATTAAGCCAGCGAAAGAAGCGAAGATGGAAAAAGTTTCAGTTCCAAATTATGCTGGACAATCGGTTGA
The DNA here is from genome assembly GCF_900186135.1 of Listeria sp. ILCC792. Lineage (NCBI taxonomy): Bacteria > Bacillati > Bacillota > Bacilli > Caryophanales > Listeriaceae > Listeria > Listeria sp. ILCC792. The sequence goes on along the minus strand of NZ_FYBO01000003.1, from coordinate 79,130 downwards.
AGACGCTAAGGCCGCTATTACGAAAAGCAAACTGGTTCCTGTTGTTGTCGGAAATGGTTCAAAAGTAGTTCAACAAATCCCGCAACAGGCAAATAAAGTGATGGAAGGCGAGAGAATTGTCATCATGACAGATGGCGATATGACGATGCCAGACATGACAAATTGGTCGCGCGATGATGCTCAAAAAGTTTCCGAAATAACAGGTATCCCGTTCACCTATAATGGAAGCGGATATGTAGCGAAGCAAAGCGTTTCAGCAGGTTCTATTTTAAATGAAAATTCAAAAGTGACCTTAACGATGAAAGCACCAAATGAAATTTATGCCTTTAATCAAAACCGTGATCAGACGAATCAAGATCAATTGAAGCAGGATACGAACATTCAAGAAAATGCGGGTGTTGGGGACTTGCTTACAAGATAAATGAAGACGTGTCTTAGACAAATAAGCCATTTTTGTCTGAGACATGTACTCATTTTACCCTATGGAAATGCTTCTTGCTTTTTGCTAAGATAGAAAAGGATATTTTTTCTCTTAGCAAAGTGCGGGAAAATGTCGCTAAAGGAGATGGACATTTTGAAGTTAAAAGAGTTGCTCAGTATATTGCCGCTTTATGAGTCGAAGGCGGATTTAAATATGGAAATCACCAAAATTGCACAAGATAGCCGCGAAGTCGAAGCAGGCACGCTTTTTATTTGTATTGATGGCGAAGTTGTAGACGGACACCAATTTGCGCAAGTTGCGGAACAAAACGGGGCGGTAGCCATTATTGCTGAAAAGCCAGTAGACGTTTCGATTCCGGTTGTCCTTATTCGGGATACAAAACGTGGAATGGCGCTTCTTGCGGATTGTTTTTATGGTTCTCCGAGTCAAAAGATGCGTCTCATTGGCATCACTGGCACAAATGGCAAGACAACTGTAAGTCATTTGGTGGAGCAGGTTTTGCGCGATTCAGGCGAAACAACGGGATTAATTGGTACGATGTACATGCGCATTGCGAATCAAACAGTTGAAACGAAAAATACAACGCCAGATAGTCTGACTTTACAGCGTGTTTTTTCCGAGATGAAAAGAAGAGACGTCTCATCTGCGGTCATGGAAGTATCCAGTCACGCGCTTGTGCAAGGACGTGTTTACGGCACGGATTATGATGTTGCGGTCTTTACGAATTTATCGCAAGACCATTTAGATTATCACAAAACAATGGAAGAATATGCCTATGCGAAAAGTCTTCTTTTTGCGCAACTGGGCAATCGTTACTCGAAAAGTCATCCGAAAATGGCGGTTTTAAATGTGGATGATGCGGTTTTTGACACGATGAAAACCGCAACAGCTGCACATGTAATTACATATGGTATTGATAAAACGGCAGATTTCCAAGCACAAAATATTGAAATTACGAGTCAAGGTTCCACTTTCGAATTGTTTTCTCCAGAAGGACGCGAAAAGGTTCACATTCAAATGATTGGTAAATTTAGTATTTATAATGTGTTAGCGGCCATCGCAACTTGTTATATTAGCGGAATTCCGCTGCAACAAATTATGAAAACAATTTGTACGATAAAAGGTGTTGCCGGTCGTTTTGAGTTAGTCCATGCCGGACAAGATTTCCCAGTCATTGTTGATTACGCACACACACCAGACGGACTTTTGAACGTGTTACAAACCGTTTCTGAATTTGCCAAAAAACGCATTTTTGTTGTAGTCGGTTGTGGGGGAGATCGCGATAAAGGCAAGCGTCCTAAAATGGCGAAAATCGCAGCAGAATATGCAACCAATCCTGTTTTCACATCAGATAATCCACGTACGGAAGAGCCAATGTCGATTATTTCGGACATGCTAAAAGGCGTGGAAGGCCAGTCTTATGAGGTGCGTGTGAATCGCCAAGAAGCCATTGAATATGCTATAAACGAAGCAGAACCCGGCGATGTGATTTTAATTGCGGGAAAAGGGCATGAAGATTATCAAATCATCGGTACAGAAAAACATGATTTTGATGACCGCGTTGTCGCTAGAGAAGCTATTGAAAAAAAACAAAAACTTTAATACAATAGTAACAGTTTAGAGTGGAAAAAAAGATTGGAGAGAAAAAATTGTGTCTTTATACTTTTTAATTACAGCATTAGCGGTTGCTTTTATCATAACAGTAGCCTTCGTACCAATATTTATCCCATTTTTAGTGAAGCTAAAATTTGGTCAAAGCATTCGTGAGGAAGGCCCGAAACTGCATGCGCAAAAATCCGGGACTCCAACGATGGGCGCGATAGTCTTTTTAACGGCTATTGTAATTAGCTATGTGCTTCTATCTGTTATAAGTGGAGATTTTACATCTGCAACATGGCTGATTTTGATAGTGACGCTACTGTTCGGGGCACTAGGATTTCTCGATGATTATATTAAAGTAGTACAAAAACGTAATCTTGGCTTAACATCTAAACAAAAGTTTTTTGGTCAAGTAGCTATCTCGCTGCTCTTTTATATCATTTACCATTTGAGCGGTTACCCAGACACATTAACGATTCCCTTTACAAGCACAGAAATTAATATTGGCTGGTTTTTCCTGCTGTTTGTTTTGTTCTGGCTCGTGGGCTTTTCAAACGCGGTCAACTTAACAGATGGTTTAGACGGGCTCGTTTCAGGACTTTCAAGCATCGCGTTTCTCGCGTTCGGGATTATCGCGATTTACGAAAACCAAATGGAAGTAGCGCTTTTCTGTTTTGCTGTTGTTGGCGGCATGTTAGGTTTTCTTCTTTTTAATAAAAACCCAGCGAAAATATTTATGGGTGATACAGGTTCCCTTGCGCTAGGCGGGGCACTTGCAGCCGTCTCGATTCTCTTAAAACACGAATGGTTGCTCCTTTTAATCGGTGTCGTCTTCGTCATCGAAACCGCGTCTGTCATGTTACAAGTCGCCTATTTTAAAGCGACAGGCGGAAAACGAATTTTTAAAATGACGCCAATTCATCATCATTTTGAGCTTGTTGGCTGGCGCGAATGGCGCGTTGTTTTAACTTTTTGGGCAGTAGGACTTGTAGCGGGCATTTTAGCCGTACTACTTGTTATTATATAGGCCGCAATTTGCGGCATAAGGCGTCTCTAAACGGTTTTAAAAACCAGTTTTAGTTGGCGCTTTCGGTCGTTTCTAAGCATTTAAAAAACGGGGGAAATTTTTATGAAAAATATTAGTCAATACCATCACAAAAAAGTACTTGTGCTTGGTTTAGCCAGAAGTGGTGTTAGTGCAGCAAGTTTACTTCATAAATTGGGCGCATTCGTAACAGTCAACGACAAACTACCTTTTAGTGAGAACCCAGAAGCACAAGGTTTACTTGAACAAGGAATCAAAGTCATTTGCGGCAGCCACCCAACAGAATTACTTGATGAAGGCTTTGAACTGGTTGTGAAAAATCCAGGCATTCCATATAATAACCCGATGATTGCAAAAGCAGAACGCTTGAAATTGCCTATCTTAACAGAAGTTGAACTTGCTTACCAAATTTCAGATGCGCCTATCATTGGCATTACGGGAACGAATGGTAAAACAACGACAACGACCATTATTCATCACATGTTAAATGAAATGGAAAAAAACAAGTCGCTTCTTGCAGGGAATATCGGTTTCCCCGCGTCAGAAGTGGCAGAAAAAGCAACAAGTGACCAATACATTACGATGGAACTTTCCTCTTTCCAATTGATGGGAATTGATACATTCCGTCCGCAAATTTCAGTGATTACAAACATTTATGAAGCCCATCTTGATTATCATCATACGCGTGAGGAATATGTGGCTGCCAAGTGGAAAATCCAAAAAAATCAAACCGCAGATGATTATTTAGTCATCAATTGGGACCAGGAAGAACTTATCCACTTGACGAAAAAAACGGCGGCTAAGATCATCCCGTTTTCAACCACCCAAAGGCTTTCAGAAGGGGCTTATGTGCAGAACGGCATGTTGATGTTTGGCGAGGAAGAAATTGGGAAGCGCGATGATATTTTACTTCCGGGCGAACATAATTTGGAAAATATTCTCGCTTCTATTGCGGTAGCGAAGACGATTGGCGTACAGAATGAAGCCATCATGCATGTGCTTGAAACCTTTAAAGGTGTGGAGCACCGGACGCAGTTTGTCACTGAGCTACTCGGCAGAAAATTTTATAATGATTCAAAAGCAACGAACATTCTTGCAACTCAAAGCGCGCTTAAAGGGTTTAAACAGCCTGTGATATTGCTTGCCGGCGGACTTGATCGCGGCAATGAATTTGATGAATTAAAACCATTTTTAAGAAATGTTAAAGCCGTTGTTGTCTTTGGCGAAACAGCAAATAAAATGGCACGCATTGCAAAAGAAGTCGAGATTGATGTCCACTACGTGAAAAATGTTGAGGACGCCGTTCCAGTTGCCTTCAAGGTTTCAAGACCCGGCGACGTCATTTTGCTTTCGCCAGCCTGTGCAAGTTGGGACCAGTACCGCACGTTTGAAGTGCGTGGCAACGCCTATATGAATGCTATTCAAGAATTGACAGATGAGGTGGAACAATGAGAATCGTATTAAGCGGAGGCGGTACGGGTGGCCATGTTTATCCGGCGCTTGCTTTCCTAAGAGAATGTAAAAAAGAATATCCAGACGCCGAATTTCTATACATTGGTACAGAAAAGGGGCTGGAATCTGATATTGTGAAGCATGCAGACATTCCGTTTGAAGCCATTGAAATCACTGGTTTTAAACGCTCGCTTTCTTTTGAAAATATCAAAACGATAACACGCTTTCTAAAGGGCGTTACGCGCTCAAAGGAAATTTTGCGTGATTTTAAACCAGATTGTGTAATTGGTACGGGTGGTTATGTTTGCGGACCTGTCGTGTATGCGGCAGCAAAGTTAGGCATTCCAACTGTCATACATGAGCAAAATAGTGTCGCGGGTCTGACGAATAAGTTTTTAAGTCGGTATGCGGATAAAGTGGCAATCTGTTTTGAAGAAGTGAGCGATTCTTTTGCTTCTGAAAAAATTGTTTTCACCGGAAATCCGCGCGCCTCAGAAGTCATCCGCACAGAAGATGCCGCTGTTCTTTCGGCATACGGCTTAGATTCTGCCAAACAAACTGTGCTTGCATTTGGCGGAAGTAGGGGAGCGAAAGCAATTAATGAGGCAGTCGAGCAAATTTTACCCGCGTGGTGTGAAAAAGATTACCAGCTCCTTTATGTGACTGGTGAAGTGCACTACGAAAAAATAAAAGATAAGCTAGCCACAATGGATTTACCAAATACCATTAGCGTGCAACCCTTTATCTATGATATGCCCGCTGTTTTAAACTCTGTGAATCTCGTCATCTCAAGAGCCGGCGCGACGACGCTTGCCGAGCTGACAGCATTAGGTCTACCAAGTATTCTAATCCCGAGCCCTTACGTGACGGCGAATCACCAAGAGAATAACGCTCGTTCTTTAGAAAGAAATGGCGCCAGTATCGTCATTACGCAAGAAGAATTAACCCAAGCTAATTTAATGGAAAAAGTCGATGCGATTATGGTAGATGAAACCAAGTTAAACAAAATGGCTTACGCCGCTAAAGAGCTCGGAGTACCTGACGCAGCAGAACGTCTTGTTGATGTGGTTGTGCAACTAATTAAATAAAAAAGGGATGAAAACAATAGAAAGGAGATGCGAATATGACGGACAACAAAAAAATTATCTCAATCGAAAATAAAATTCCTGAACTAAAACGTTATCGCAAGAAGAAACTTATTCGTCATCTCGCTATATTGGTAGGCTTCTTTGCCGTTTTAATCCTGATTACCCTTTATTTTCTATCCCCTTTCAGCAAGGTTGATCAAATCTATGTTTCAGGAAATCGCCAATTGACCGAGAATGAAATCAGACAAGCAAGTGGCGTTGACTCAAGCGATTTTGTGATTGCTGTTAACAATAGCAAAGTGGAAAAGCAACTTGAGAAGCAAGAACTCATTAAAAAGGCAGTTGTTGAAAAAGATGGACTGCGCAACTTAAAATTAAAAATTACCGAATATAAAACGGTAGGCTATATGGAAAAAGACGGCATGTACTACGATATTTTAGAAAATGGCAAAATTCTAAATGATAATGCCCAAAAATTTCCAATTGGAAACCGCGCTTTATATGTCGGCTTTAAAAATGGAACGGTACTAAAAGACATGGTCGAGCAAATGAATCAATTGCCAGAAGAAGTCATACGAGCCATTTCAGAAGTCCATTTAGACCCTAAAAAAAGCGATGCCGAACATATTGTGCTTTACATGAATGATGGCAATCAAGTTTCCGCAACAATCCCTACTTTTGCAGAAAAAATGAGTTATTATCCGTCTATTGTAGCCCAGCTTCAAGAAGGACAAAAAGGTGTCATTAATTTAGAAGTAGGCGCCTATTTTGAAAGTTACTATAAACAAAATGAAGCGAAAAAGTCAGAAGAACAGAAAAAAGATTAGAATTAAGGCTTGATTACGAGCGTTTGTTCGCGTTTTTTGAGTTTTGAAAAAATAAATTCAAAAAAATAGTCAAAAATTGTTCTTTGTGCTTTAATTACATGTTTTGTTAGTGTAGACTGTAAATAAGTGAACTCGAAGCTAACAATAGAAAACAGGATAGAGAAAACAACCCCGTTTTGGGAAAATATATGAATGAATAAAAGGAGGTGCCGATAAATGGGAGAAAGTGAAATTTATGTGAGCCTTGACATTGGTTCATCCAAAATCAAGGTCATTATTGCCGAAATGGCAAACGAACGTCTTAACATTATTGGTGTTGGAGATGTTCCTGCACAGGGAATTAAAAAAGGTATTATTATTGATATCGATAAAGCCGTTGAATCTATAAAAAAAGCAATTAGTCAAGCTGAACGCATGGTTGGCGTTGAAATTTCGCAAGTCATTGTTGGCATTGTCGCGAGTCAAGTAGCGCTTTTAGAAGCGCGTGGCATTGTTGCTGTAAGCAGTGACAAGCCTGAAATTACTGTTGAAGACGTATGGAATGTGATGGATGCAGCGCAAGTGATACCGCTTACTGCTGAAAGAGAAATCATTAGCTTAATTCCAGAACAATTCGTTGTAGATGGTTTTGATGGCATTACAGATCCCCGCGGCATGAGTGGTGTTCGACTTGAAATGGAAGGAACACTTGTAACAGGCTCAAAAACAATTTTACATAATACACTGAGATGTGTGGAGCGAGCAGGACTTGAAATTACAGAAATCGTCTTGCAACCTTTAGCAGAAGCAGCAATTTCATTATCGGAAGACGATTTGGAGTTTGGCACAACATTAATTAATGTCGGTGCCGGCACAACGACTGTCAGCGTCTTTGAACATGGCAAATTAGTTTATACGTTTGTCATTCCAGTTGGCGGAGATAATGTCACAAAAGACCTTTCTCTTGGTCTAAATACTTCTACGACAAATGCGGAGAAGGTTAAATTAGAGCACGGTTACGCTTTTTATGACGAAGCTTCAGCGGACGAAATTTTTGCGATTGATGTGATTGGTTCTGACCAGAAGCAACATTTCACGCAAGTTGAAATCGCCGACATCATCGAGGCTCGCATGGAAGAAATTTTCCTACTCGCACTAGACGGCTTAAAACAAGCTGGTTTCACCCAATTGCCGGGCGGATTTGTCTTAACTGGCGGCGGCTCTGGCATACCTGGCTCCCTCGAACTAGCGGCTAAAACACTAGGTGGGCACGTTAGACTCGCGATGCCAGATTATATCGGTGTACGCGATCCTGCTTATACGACAGCGGTCGGTTTAATCCAGTATGCTTATAACTTAGCTGAGTTTGATGGCCGAGATTTAAGCAGCGATACAGAGGAGCAAGTAGAGGAAAAAACGCAAGCAAGAGCTACGAAACAGCCGAAGCGAAAGAAAACAGAAGATGAAAAGGTAACAACGAAAATGAAAAACTTTTTTGGAGCCTTTTTCGAATAAAATATATCGGAAATCGTGAAACTAGGAGGCAAAAATATGTTAGAGTTTGATACAAATTCTGAGAGCTTGGCGACGATTAAAGTCATTGGTGTCGGTGGTGGCGGAAATAACGCTGTTAACCGCATGATTGAACACGGTGTTCAAGGTGTTGAATTTATTGCTGTGAATACTGACGCTCAAGCGCTTAATTTAGCAAAATCAGAAATTAAATTACAAATTGGCACAAAGCTAACGCGTGGACTAGGAGCCGGAGCTGTTCCTGACATCGGGAAGAAAGCTGCGGAAGAAAGTCGCGAAATGATTGAAGAAGCATTAAAAGGCTCGGATATGGTTTTCGTCACTGCTGGAATGGGCGGCGGGACAGGAACAGGAGCAGCCCCTGTTATTGCACAAATTGCAAAAGAAATGGGCGCTCTTACTGTCGGTGTTGTGACTCGTCCGTTTGGCTTTGAAGGACCAAAACGTTCGAAGCAAGCTGTAGCTGGAACTGAAGCGATGAAAGAAGCGGTAGACACACTTATCGTTATCCCAAATGATCGCCTCTTGCAGATTGTAGATAAAAACACCCCAATGCTTGAAGCTTTCCGTGAAGCTGATAATGTTTTACGACAAGGCGTTCAAGGTATTTCGGATTTAATTGCTGTCCCAGGGCTAATCAATTTAGACTTCGCTGACGTAAAAACCATCATGACAAACCGCGGATCTGCCCTCATGGGAATTGGTATCGCGACAGGTGAAAATCGTGCCGCAGACGCCGCTAAAAAAGCAATTTCATCTCCACTTCTTGAAACATCAATTGATGGAGCAAAAGGTGTGCTAATGAATATCACAGGTGGCTCAAACTTAAGCTTGTATGAAGTTCAAGAAGCAGCTGAAATTGTATCAAGCGCATCTGATCCAGAAGTCAATATGATTTTTGGTTCAGTCATCAATGATGAATTAAAAGATGAACTTATTGTGACTGTAATTGCGACAGGATTTGATGAAGCGAAACAAGCGGAGATGAAAAACCGTCGTCCAGCTGCCGGGCAACAAATTCAAGTAAATCGTCCAAACTATGCAGCCAATGAAACACAAGAAGTGAAGCATGAGGAACCGCAAGTTGCGGAACCTAAACAAGCTGTGGAAACGAATAACGGCGATGTTGATGTGCCAGCCTTCATTCGCAATCGAAATCGCAGAAGCTAATTTCGTTTAAACCGCGGATAAAGTGGGAATCCACATAAAAAGGTGTAGGTAATCATGACGAAAAAAGACAATCTTAGTCACATTGAATCAAATATTGAAGCAGCCTGCCAAAAAGTTGGACGTACTAATGATGTCCATCTGGTGGCAGTCACGAAAACAATCGATGTGGCTGGAATACGAGAGCTATACGAGTTAGGTTTACGGAATTTTGGTGAAAACCGGGCGGACGTTTTTTTAGAAAAATTTGAGGCCTTACAGGATTTGCCCGATATTGTCTGGCATTTCATCGGTTCCTTGCAAACGCGAAAAGTGCGTGACATAGTGGATAAAGTGGACATCATTCATTCTGTAGACCGCCCTAGTTTAGCAAAAGAAATTGAAAAACGTACAACAAAATCATCACCTTGCTTCTTGCAAATTAATATTTCTGGTGAAGAAGCAAAACATGGCTTTACTAGGGAAGCAGCTGTTCGTTTCTTGAAAGAGACGGATTTTAAGAATATTGAAATTATTGGTTTAATGACTATGGCACCACTTACGGAAGATGTGAGTGAGTTACATCAAGTATTTCACGAATTAAAGCAGTTGCAACTAGACATTCAAAAGCTCGGTTTAAACCGTGTACCATGTAAGGAACTATCGATGGGAATGACGAATGACTACATGATTGCGATAGAAGAAGGTGCTACACATATTCGAGTAGGTAGAGCTTTGGTGAACGACTAATTACGGAGGTGCAAAAAATCATGGGACTTTCAAACAAATTTAAATCTTTTTTCTTTTTAGATGAAGATGGAGAAGAATACTACGAAGAACCAACATCAAAAAAAGTACAGGAGCCTGAACCAATGGTACAAAAAAAAGCAGCTAAGAATAAATTCCGAGCAGTGGAAGAATCTGAAAACAACAAGGTGGTAAGTATGCAAGGTGCGCAATTTTCTAGTCAAGTAGTGTTAGCTGAACCTCGTGTTTATGCAGAAGCACAAGAACTTTCGGATTACTTAAAAGAATATAAAACACTAGTTGTAAACTTACAACGAATTAGCCATGATCAGGCGATTCGGATTGTAGACTTTTTAAGTGGGACTGTATATGCTCTTGGCGGAGATATTCAGCGCATTGGAAATAATATTTTCTTATGTACACCTGAAAATGTGGACGTAGATGGATCTATTTCCGAAATGTTAGAAGAACAAGACTTCATGTAAGTAACTAGAGAGGTGGACTCTTTTTGGAACTGTTTTTATATCAAGTTGTGCAAGTAATCTTGTTTATCATTCGCTATTTGCCAACTTTAATGTTTGTTTACTTTTTGATGAGCTGGTTCCCAGGAGCGCGTGAATCTAAAATCGGACGTTTTCTAGGAAAAATCTTTGAACCAATCTTAGAACCGTTTAGAAGGATTATACCGCCAATTGGTATTTTTGACATCTCATCACTTGTTGCCTTTATTGCATTCCAATTTGCAATGTCGGTGTTAACAAATTTAATTTATAAATATGTATTACCATTGTTATTTTAAAGCTATGCTTAGGCATGGCTTTTTTTGTTCGTTATAAATCCATGGTATAATGAAATGTATATGCGTTTAAAAAAGAGGAGAGAGTACGAATGGAAGGGATTTATCAACATTTTCGCGGGGAAGAACATGCTTTTATTGACCAAATATTAGAAATTACGATGCAAGTAACAGATGAATATACGCCGAAACTAACCGACTTTTTAGATCCACGACAACGTTTTATCGTACAAACGATAGTGGGCAGTTATGAAAATATTGAAGTGAAGTTTTTCGGCGGAACGCCTGTTACAGAACGGAAAAGAGCACTCATCTATCCAGATTATTACACACCAACAATAGATGATTTTAACATCGCGCTTTTCCATATTCGCTACCCAGTAAAATTCACGACGCTTTCGCATCAAAAGATTTTAGGAACACTTATGTCACTCGGAATAAAAAGGGAGATTTTTGGTGACATAGTCAATTTAGAAGAGGAATGGCAATTTTTTGTAGATTCAGAAATGGAAAATTATGTTTCAAGTCAACTTGATAAAATCGGGAAAGTCAATATTACGCTTGAAAAGCTACCGCTTGATGCGGCGTTACAAATTGAACCAGTCTGGGAAGAAACAATGATTACAGTTCCAAGTCTTCGTTTAGATAGTGTGGTAGCTAATGCCCTACATTTATCACGGCAAAAAGCGAAACAAATGATTCAAGCAGGACTTGTTAAAGTGAATTGGAAAGTTGTTGAGAATCCAGATTTTGATTGTGAGGAAGCAGACATCTTATCCGTCCGCGGATACGGTCGAATTAAACTTTTGTATATACATGGACGAACAAGAAAAGATAAAATTCGCATGGATATCGGTTTTTTGAAATAAAAATTAAAGAGGTGTGCCAATGAAGAAAATGCTAGGTGAGGAACGTCGTAAATCGATTTCAAAATGGCTGATGGAAGCAGACGAGCCAATTTCTGGTGCAGAACTAGCCAAACGAACAAACGTCAGTCGCCAAGTGATTGTACAAGATATTTCTCTTCTTCGTGCAACAAATTCACCAGTTATCTCTACACCACAAGGCTATTTATACGTATCAGAGAGCAGTCGGCCAAGGCGAGTGATTGCTTGTCAACATACGAAACGAGAATCGGAAAAGGAACTTAACACGCTTGTTGATTATGGAGTATCCATTATTGATGTCATTGTGGAACACCCCATTTACGGAGAAATCGTTGCGTCGTTACATTTAAACAACCGTTTTGATGTTGAAAAATTTATTAGGCGTCTCGGAGCAACAAACGCAATGATGCTTTCAGGGCTAACTAATGGTATTCATTTGCATACAATTGAAGCAGATACAGACGAACAATTAGATGAAGCTATTGAAGCGTTAGGACGTTTAGGCATACTAGTTCAATAAATTTGACACAAAACTATGAAAACGAAGGTCTTTATGGTAAAATGTAATTTATATTAGGCTATTTTTACAGAAAAGCTATTTAAAAGAAAAAATTAAAAACTGTTTTTATAATTTGCATGGAGGTGTTAGCTATGCCATTATCACCACTGGACATACATAATAAAGAATTTACCCGTGGTTTTAGAGGTTACGATGAAGATGAAGTCAATGATTTTCTTGATCAAATCATCAAAGATTATGAGCAAGTAATTAAAGAAAAGAAACGTATGGAGGATTCGCTTAGCAACAACGAAGAGCGTTTAGGTCATTTTACAAACATTGAAGAAACCTTAAATAAGTCACTTATCGTTGCGCAAACAGCTGCCGAAGAAGTGAAACTATCTGCTGAAAAAGAAGCAAAATTAATCATTCGTGAAGCAGAGAAAAACGCAGACCGAATTTTAGCTGACTCTCTTTCAAAAGCACGTAAAATTGCGATTGAAATTGAAGATTTAAAACGCCAATCCAAAGTTTTCCGCGAAAGACTTCGCCTACTTGTAGAAGCACAAATGGATTTAATCCAAAGTGACGATTGGCAACAAATGATGGAATATGATGTTGACGCAACAGAATTAAAATCCATCAAAGAAGTACAAGATGCCGATTCAGAAGAAAATATTGACTAAATAGATGTTGAAAGAGACAAGTATATTTTTCTAACCCAATCCAAGCGATTCAGTGACGGTGTGAGACTGAAATTGGACGGAAAATAGAAATCACTCTGGAATCTCTAGTTCCGAATCCAGTAAGAACTAGCGCCGCCAAGCGTTATTGGAACGAGTGGGCAAGAAATTAAATTCCTGTCAACAAGGGTGGTAACGCGATAATCTCGTCCCTTTTTTGAGGGAGGAGATTTTTTGTTGGAACTCTTAACGCTTCAGCGTTTAGAGTTCCAATACAAGGCTGGGCGAAGCCCTGCGTTGATCCACAAAACTCTTAACGCTTCAGCGTTTAGAGTTCCAATACAAGGCTGGGCGAAGCCCTGCGTTGATCCACAAAACTCTTAACGCATCAGCGTTTAGAGTTCCAATACAAGGCTGGGCAAAGCCCTGCGTTGATCCACAAAAAATATACAAATCTTAAAGGAGCCAAATAAAAATGGAATACAAAGACACATTATTAATGCCAAAAACAGCTTTCCCGATGCGAGGAAATTTACCAAATAAGGAGCCAGAATGGCAAGCAAAATGGGAGAGTGAAAATCTTTACCATAAAATTCAAGAAAAAAATGCTGGACGTCCGACTTATATTTTGCATGATGGACCGCCGTATGCGAACGGGGAACTTCACATGGGACACGCCATGAATAAAACGATTAAGGACTTCATTGTGCGGTACAAATCTATGGCTGGATTCCGCTCACCGTACGTACCTGGTTGGGATACACATGGTTTGCCGATTGAGCAAGCTTTAACCAAAAAAGGGGTTAAACGTAAAGAAATGACGGTTGCAGAGTTCCGTAAACTTTGTGAAGAGTACGCGTATAAGCAAGTTGATATTCAGCGCACAGGCTTTAAACGCCTTGGGATTAGCGGTGATTTTGATAATCCATACATTACGCTAAAACCGGAATATGAAGCAGAGCAAATTAAAGTTTTTGGCGATATGGCGAAAAAAGGTTATATTTACAAAGGTAAAAAACCGGTCTACTGGTCGCCTTCAAGCGAATCCGCACTAGCAGAAGCAGAAATCGAATATCAGGATAAAACATCTGCCTCCATTTATGTGGCTTTTGATGTTAAAGATGGAAAAGGTGTCTTAGATAATGACACAAAAATTATCATTTGGACAACAACACCGTGGACGATTCCGGCTAATATGGCGATTACGGTAAACCCAGATTTAGACTACGCGGTTGTGAACACTGGCGGGCAAAAATATGTGGTTGCAGCAGCACTTGTAGATTCCTTAAAAGAGCAACTTGATTGGACGGATGTAACCATTGAAAAAACAATTCGCGGCGTTGAACTTGACCGCGTTGTGGCGAAACATCCATTCTATGACCGCGATTCGCTTGTTATTAACGGCGAGCACGCGACAGCAGACGCTGGTACTGGGGCAGTTCATACCGCGCCTGGGCACGGGGAAGATGACTTTATTGTGGGGCAAAAATATGAGCTTGAGGTGTTAGCTCCACTTGATTCGCGCGGGGTATTTACAGATGAGGCACCCGGATTTGAAGGGCTGTTTTATGATGATGCCAACAAATTGGTGACGGAAAAATTAAAAGAAGTGGGCGCGCTTCTTAAAATGGAATTCATTACGCATAGTTATCCGCATGATTGGCGTACGAAAAAGCCGGTTATATTCCGAGCAACTCCGCAATGGTTTGCTTCGATTAATAAATTCCGCGGTGAACTTTTAGATGCCGTTCAAGATGTAACGTGGACGCCTTCGTGGGGTGAAACGCGCCTGTACAATATGGTTCGTGACCGCGGCGATTGGGTTATTTCGCGTCAGCGCGCATGGGGGGTTCCGCTTCCAATTTTCTATGGTGAAAACGGGGAACCCATCATCACGGATGAAACGATTAAGCACGTCTCCGATTTATTCCGAGAGCATGGTTCGAATGTTTGGTTTGAACGCGAAGCGAAGGATTTATTGCCTGAAGGTTTTACGCATCCATCAAGTCCAAACGGCGAATTTACAAAAGAAACGGATATTATGGACGTTTGGTTTGATTCTGGTTCAAGTCATCAAGCTGTTTTAGCGAGTCGACCAGAACTTTCGCGTCCGGCTGACCTCTACATGGAAGGTTCCGACCAGTATCGTGGTTGGTTTAACTCTTCCTTAACTACGGCGGTTGCTATGACGGGTGCTGCGCCTTATCGCAATGTACTTAGCCATGGTTTTGCGCTTGACGGCGAAGGTCGGAAAATGAGTAAGTCGCTTGGAAATACGATTTTACCGGGTAAAGTCATTAATCAGCTTGGTGCGGATATTGTTCGCCTTTGGGTGGCGTCCGTTGACTATCAAGCAGATGTGCGGATTAGTGATGACATCTTAAAACAAGTGTCGGAAGTTTATCGTAAGATCCGTAATACGATGCGTTTCTTACTTGGAAACGTGAGCGATTTTAACCCTGAAACTGATAAAGTAGCTTTTCAGGATCTTCGTGAAGTGGACCAATTTATGCTTGTGAAACTGAATGAGCTTACGCAAAATGTCCGTAATGGCTATGAAAAGTTCGAATTCTCGACGATTTATCATCAAATCAATAACTTCTGTACGGTTATGCTAAGCCAGTTCTACATGGATTTCGCGAAAGATGTCGTATACATCGAAGCGGCAAATAGCTCGGATCGTCGTGCAATGCAAACAGTCTTTTACGAAGCCGCTTCTTCTCTGGCTAAACTACTGGCGCCAATTTTACCACATACATCAGATGAAGTGTGGTACCATTTAAACGGGGAACAATCGTCTAGCATTCACTTAGAAGATCTTCCAGAAGTTCAAAATTACGCAGATACTGCTGATTTAGTAACAAAATGGGATGCATTCCTCCGTGTGCGTGATGACGTCCAAAAAGCACTTGAAGAAGCGCGAAATGAGAAACTAATTGGGAAGTCCATGCTAGCGAAAGTAACGCTTTACGTTGATGCAGAAGGTGAACAACTATTTAACTCCTTACAAGGTGACTTTGCGCAGCTCTTTATTGTATCGGATTTCGAACTGGTCGTTGGTTTAGAAAAAGCGAATGAACAAGCCGTAAAAGGTGAACATGTTGCCGTAGAAATCACAGTAGCAGAAGGCGAAACATGTGAACGTTGCCGCGTTGTGAAAAAAGATGTTGGCGTAGATGCGCTTCATCCAACGCTTTGCGGACGTTGTGCGACAATTGTAACGGAAAACTATTAAAGGAGTAGAGGAGGGCGTTACTAGCGACCTCCCTTTTCCTTAATAAAAAAGTGAGAGGAGTTTTGACGCAATGAAAATAGAGTTTATTAAAGTTCATGGCTCACAAAACGACTTTTTTATCATCGATGAACGTTTAAATGACATCGAAAATTGGTCTGATGAAAGACGAACTAATTTGGCGCTTTTAATTTGTGCGCGCGATAATGCACTACGTGGTGCTGACGGAATTTTATTTGTGAGTACTGGGCGTGCGGGTACAATTGGGAAAATGCGTGTTTTTAACGCGGATGGCTCGGAAGCTTCGATGTGTGGGAATGGTCTTCGGACGGTCGCGCGTTATTTGCTTGAGAAGGCAAACTTAAACGAGGCGAAAGTTGAAACGATGAAAGCGGATCTTTTGGTTCAGAAAAATGAATCGCTCGGCTATGACATTCCAACCTATCAAGTCGAAATTTCACCCGTTTTGTTTGACTTAGGAAGCCTCCCTTTTAACTACGAGAAAAAAGAACTTTTGAATGAAAAAATCCCTGAATTTGATGACGAACTGACTTTTTCTGCGGTGGCGGTGCCGAATCCGCACTTGATTACGTTTACTAGTCAGGCCGTTTTGGAATCGAGTAAGCAGGAGGAGCTCTCGCATTATTTGAACGGGGAAAATCCCTATTTTCCGGACGGTGTCAATGTTAGTTTTGTTCGTAAGCTTACGCCGGAAAAGATTTTTGTGCGCACGTATGAGCGAGGAGTAGGCTTCACTAATGCATGTGGAACGGCGATGTCGGCCTCTAGTCTGATTAAAAAACTCATCGACCATGATAAACTGGATGAGGTGCTTGACGTTTATAATGATGGTGGACGTGTTCGTGTGAAGGCGGATGAAAAATCCATCCAACTTATCGGAAATGCGACATTTACGGCTTTTGGGACTTTTGAGTTGAGTGATAATGGTTTTGAAGTTACCGCTTTTTCTGAAACGGGTGAGCAGGAAAATTATCTAAAGATGGTTCGTGAAGTGGAACAATTTTTAAATGATACAAAATAAGGAGAGAATTTATGAATACAAATCGAAAGAAAGCTTTGCCACTTTTTGTCATAGGAGGATTTGCTCTTTTACTATTTTTGATTGAACTTATGAGTGTGGCATCGGAACAAAGATGGGTTGCGAAATTTGATTTAATGTGGATTGAACGTATTAGGGAAGGAAACATTAAACCGAGCACGACAAACATGGTTGAATTCCTGACCCATTTTGGTTCTGCTGAATACATCATAGTGATGACGATTATCGTCGTGATTGTCTTATTTATTTTGAGAAAATTTGTAGTTGGACTATGGTTCGGTGGAACAGTTTTACTTTGCGGAGTCGTTTTGAATTTACTGTTCAAAAACTTAGTTGAACGCACTCGCCCAGATTCAGTAAATTGGTTGATTTCTGAAACTGGCTATAGTTACCCAAGTGGGCATGCGACGGCAACAAGCGTGTTTTATGGATTAGCAGCACTATTTTTGATTTTCACGGTGCGTCAAATGTGGCTGAAAATTGTTGTAGGTGTAGTAGGACTATTTATCATTTGCTATGTGATGTATTCTCGTGTTTACTTAGGCGTTCATTTCCCGACAGACGTATTGGGAGGTTTCTTATTCGGAATGGCATCGATTTTCCTTTCGACAGGTGTTTATTTCTTAGTTCGCAAGCCACTTCATGATATGTTAAAAAAATGGCGTCTTAACGATAAAAGTGTTGTAGAATAAGCAAACAAATTGAAGTGAAGTTTTTCAGAAAAGATGCTGAAAGCTTCACTTTTTTTATTAAGTTTTATAAAAGGGTTGGAATTTTCAATCATGTAAACGCCTTACTTTTTACTTGCATTTTAGAGTAGAACGATGTAATATAAATATATTGATAAGAAAATAAGCAAGTTGTATCATGAAGTAATGATGAGAACTATTCACATGTTATAAAGGGTATTCGCCTTGTCATTTGAATACTTTTTATAATATGTGAATTTTTTTTAAAAAAGCACTCGGTTGTTTGTTGTTTAGCTCGAACCAGTTTGTTTTTTTTGAGAAAGGCCATATTAGTAAATTTTTGGAGGTTTGTGAAATATGCAAACAGGTAAAGTAAAATGGTTCAACAGTGAAAAAGGTTTTGGATTTATCGAAGTTGAAGGCGGAGACGATGTATTCGTACACTTCAGCGCTATCCAAGGCGACGGATTCAAAACTTTAGACGAAGGTCAAGAAGTTGAATTTGAAGTTGTTGAAGGCCAACGTGGCCCACAAGCTGAAAACGTAACTAAATTATAATTTTCAGTTTGACCAAGCCAAAAATCTAGCAAATAAAAATATTTGCTAGATTTTTTTATTCCGTTGTATTTCAGTGAAAACTAGGTTAAGATACAGATATCACGTATCGAAGGAGTTTTGAATAATGGACATTGCGAAGATGATTGATCACACTGCTTTAAAACCTGAAACAAGCAAAGAGGCAATTTTAAAGCTAACAAGTGAAGCGAAAGAGTATCAATTTGCTTCTGTTTGCGTCAATCCAACATGGGTAAAATTAGCAAGCGAAGCACTTTCAGGAACGGATGTAGATGTTTGTACGGTTATTGGTTTTCCGCTCGGGGCAAACACTGCAGAAGTAAAAGCTTTTGAAACGAAAGATGCTATCCAAAACGGCGCGACGGAAGTAGATATGGTTATTAATATTGGCGAACTAAAAGACGGTAACGATGACGCAGTTCTTGCTGATATTAAAGCCGTTGTAGATGCAGCGAATGGGACACTCGTTAAAGTGATTATTGAAACATGTTTATTAACTGACGATGAAAAAGTGCGTGCATGTGAGCTAGCTGTAAAAGCGGGAGCTGATTTCGTAAAAACTTCAACAGGCTTTTCAACAGGCGGTGCGACTGCAGCTGATATTACTTTAATGCGCAAAACAGTTGGACCGAATATTGGGGTAAAAGCATCTGGTGGCATACGCACAAAAGAAGATGTTCTTGCGATGATTGAAGCAGGTGCGACACGAATTGGCGCTAGTGCGGGAGTTGCTATTGTTTCTGGCGGCACGAGTACATCAGATTATTAGGATAACTTGAGGAAGCATGCGGGCATGCTTCTTTTTTATAAAATAAAATAGTATGCGTTTACATTGCTAGCGTTGCAACGATTGTCGCTTTAGTGTATGATGAAGAGGAGCGTTGAAGGAAGCGGGGGAACGGCATGAGTGTAACGATTCGGGAGATTGCGGAGAAAACGGGTGTTTCGATTACGGCCATTTCGCAAATCTTAAACGGAAAAGGGGACAGGTTTAGCGAGGTAACTAAAAATCGCGTGTTAAAAGCAGCAAAAGATATGGCGTATAAACCGAATTTTTTTGCTAAAAATATGGTCACGAATCATACGAATACAATTGGCATGGTTGTACCAGAAGTGACGGATGCTTTTTTTTCGCAAATGGTCAAAGGGGCAGAAGACTATTTAAATCAACATGATTACATGATTATGCTTTGCAACTCTTCCAATGATAAAGAGCGCGAAGATAGATATGTGGAGGAACTACTACACCGCGCTGTAGATGGACTTATTATTGCCAGCCCAAATATTTTAGCTTCCAAAGTATTCGAACGTATGCGTGAAAAAAAGAAACCGTACATTTTACTCGATCGACAACGAAATGAACAAAAAGAAGGACGAATTGCTGTTGATGACTATGAGGGCGGTTATATGGCGACCAAACATTTACTTGAACTTGGTCACGAAAAAATCGGGATTATTATTTCGGACAACTCATTTTACAACGTATTTGAGCGTTATGAAGGCTATTTGGCGTGTATGAAAGATGCGGGCATAACCGTACCAGAAGACTGGATTGCTAGCGGGGATCAGACGATGGACGGCGGATTTAAAGCTGGGGATAAGTTGCTTGCAGGCGGTGTAACAGGCGTGTTCGCAACGAATGATTTAATGGCTGTCGGACTTTATCGCTTTCTTTTTGATAAGGGGATTAAAATTCCAGAGGATTTATCGGTCATTGGCTTTGATGATATCGAACTTTCGGAATTCATGACGCCGCCACTTACAACCATTCGCCAGCCTATCTATGAAATTGGCGCGATTGCAGCCGAATTTCTCTTGCAAAAAATTGCTTGCCCAGAAGAAAAAATGAAAAATCGTTTACTCGATTTAAAGTTGATTGAGCGAGGCAGCACAAAAAAGATTTGACAGAACTTGGTAGCCTCAAGTATAGTGAAAATATCTGATAGTTTTAGTCAAAAGTAAAACGGTTTACTAAAAATGTAACCGATACCAAATAAGGAGTGGTTAGCGTGAGAATGGTGGATATTATTTCCAAGAAAAGGGACGGGCACGAACTTACGACGGCTGAAATTAATTTTTTTATTGAGGGATATACGAAAGGGGAAATTCCTGATTATCAAGTGAGTGCACTACTCATGGCGATTTATTTTGAAGATATGACAGATAACGAGCGCGCGGATATGACGATGGCGATGGTGAATTCAGGTGAAACAATTGATTTGTCGGCCATTCACGGAATAAAAGTAGATAAACACTCCACAGGTGGCGTAGGGGATACGACAACACTCGTTTTAGCTCCGCTTGTTGCGGCTTTAGGTGTTCCGGTTGCGAAAATGTCTGGGCGAGGTTTAGGGCACACAGGCGGCACGATTGACAAATTAGAAGCGGTGGAAGGATTTCATGTCGAGATTACGAAAGATGACTTCATTGAGCTTGTGAACCGCGATAAGGTGGCTGTCATTGGACAGTCTGGCAACTTAACACCCGCCGATAAAAAACTGTACGCTCTTCGTGATGTAACGGGTACGGTGGATTCCATTCCGCTTATTGCGAGTTCAATTATGAGTAAAAAAATTGCCGCAGGTGCGGACGCGATTTGTTTGGATGTGAAAACTGGCGCGGGTGCGTTTATGAAAACCGATGAAGATGCTGAAAACTTGGCGCGGGCGATGGTGCGCATTGGGAACAGTGTTGGTCGCAATACGATGGCCGTTATTTCTGATATGTCGCAACCGCTAGGCTACGCAATTGGGAATGCGCTTGAAGTGAAGGAAGCGATTGATACGCTAAAAGGGGAAGGTCCAGCTGATTTGACGGAACTTGTTTTAGTGCTAGGCAGTCAAATGGTAGTGTTAGCGAAGCAGGCAGAAAGTTTAGAAGAGGCGCGCGAAAAATTGCTTGCTGTTATGAAAAATGGACAGGCGCTTCAGAAATTTAAACAGTTTTTAGAAAACCAAGGTGGCGATGCAAGCATTGTAGATTCGCCAGAAAAATTGCCACAAGCTACATATAAAATTGAAGTACCTACTAAAAAAAGTGGTTTTGTGAGCGAAATTGTAGCAGACGAAATTGGTGTGGCCGCAATGATTCTAGGTGCCGGGCGTGCAACGAAAGAAGATGAAATTGATCTAGCGGTTGGACTGATGTTACGCAAAAAAGTTGGCGATGCCGTTCAAGCAGGCGACTCTCTCGTAACCATTTTCAGCAATAAGGAAGATGTGGCGGGTGTCACAGAGAAAATTTATGAGAATATCCGCATTTCTAGTCAGGCGGAAGCGCCGAAACTGGTGCATAAAATTATCACGGAATAATGAAAAGCGTTTGGGGCACCCCCAAACGCTTTTTTTTTAAACCAAAAGAGTATATAAAGTTTGATTATCATTAATCGGAATGAAACTTGGGTCAAAGATTCCCATTCGCTCGAGCAGCGCGGGATAGTCTTCTTTATAACTTAGTAGCACGCCAATGATAACAGGCCCGTTGCCACGATTGATTTTTTTCGTGTATTCAAATTTAGTAATGTCATCATGCGGTCCGAGCACCTCACCAACAAATTCCTTTAGCGCACCAGGGCGTTGCGGGAAATTTACGATAAAGTAATGCTTTAAACCTTGGAACAGAAGGGAGCGCTCCTCGATTTCCTGCATGCGATTGATGTCATTATTACCACCGCTCACCACGCAGACGACCGTTTTCCCTTTAATTTCTTCTTTATAGTGTTCGAGCGCCGCAACAGACAGGGCTCCAGCCGGTTCCGCCACAATCGCTTGCTTTGTGTACATCTCAAGAATCGTCTGGCAAACTTCGCCTTCTGGGACTGAAATGCAACCATCTATAAACTTCTCGGCATGTTTAAAGGTGAGTTCACCGACTTGCTTCACAGCCGCCCCGTCTACAAACTTGTCGATTTGGGGGAGATTGACCGTTTTGCCGGCTTCAAGGGCAGCCGCCATCGAAGGTGCACCGCTTGGCTCAACGCCAATTATTTTCGTATGTGGGCTAGCTTCTTTCATGAAACTCGAAATGCCACTAATTAAGCCGCCACCGCCAATTGCTGCGAAAACGTAATCGGCTTTTTCCCCAGCCGCTTCGAGGTCATAAAAGGCTTCAACAGCAAGCGTGCCTTGGCCTGCAATGATATCAAGATCATCAAACGGCGCGATGAAAGTAGTTTTATGCTCCTTTGAATAAGCTTTGGCAGATTCAGCAGATGCGTCGAATGTGTCGCCTGTTAAAATGACGTCGACAAACTCACCACCGAAAAATTTTACTTGCGAGACCTTCTGATTTGGCGTAGTTGTGGGCATGAAAATGGCTGCTTTTACCCCCAATTTTTGACATGTATAAGCAACGCCTTGTGCGTGATTGCCAGCGCTTGCGCATGTGACGCCTTTTGCGCGTTCGGCTTCGCCTAAGCGGTGAATGGCATAGTAGGCACCGCGGAGTTTAAAGGAGCGGACCCATTGCAAATCTTCGCGTTTAAGGAAAACTTGGCAGTCGTATTTGTGCGAGAGATACGGATCTAGTTCGAGCGGAGTCCGTTTTACGATGGATTTTAACACCTCATATGCTTTTAAAACATCGGATTTTGATACGAGTACATCAGCCAGTTCCATTTTTTCACAACCTTTCTATTTGGTTTCGATTTTTTCTTCATACGCCAAAATGGCATCTAAATGTTCGAGCGTAATCGCGATATCGTCGAGTCCGTTCAAAAACTTTTCTTTCCAAGTGGGGTCAATCGTGAATGAAAATTGACCGACAGAGCTTCGCACCTCTTGATTTGGCAAGTCGATAACGATTTCTTCTTCGGAGGAAATTTTGGACAGTTTCTCGCGTGCCAGAGCAGGCAACACAATGGGGAGGACTCCGTTTTTTGTGCAGTTCATGTAAAAAATGTCGCTGTAGCCACCGGCAATGATGACCCGGAAGCCGTAATCAAGTAGCGCCCAAGCGGCATGTTCGCGCGACGAGCCGCAACCAAAATTGTCGCCAGTTACTAGAATCGTCGCGTTTTGTCTGTCAGCCGCATTAAGCGGGAATTCAGGATTTGGCTTACGATTTGGCAAATAGCGCCACTCATCAAACAGAAATTCACCAAATCCCGTTTTTTCAATTCGTTTTAAAAAGGTCTTTGGAATAATTTGGTCGGTGTCGATGTTATCATTCATGAGCGCCACCGTTTGCCCTTTATGAATTTGAATAGCTTCCACTAAGAACAGCCTCCTTTCGAACATCAATAAATTTGCCGTGAATAGCTGCTGCCGCGGCCATAGCAGGGGAGACGAGATGCGTTCTAGCACCTTTCCCTTGTCGTCCTTCAAAATTACGGTTGGACGTCGAGGCGCAGTGCACACCATCTGGCACTTGGTCGGGATTCATCCCAAGACACATTGAGCAACCAGGCTCGCGCCACTCAAATCCGGCCGCCTTAAACACCTCATCTAAACCACGCTTTTCTGCTTCAAAACGGACTTTGCGCGAACCCGGGACGACGAGTGCGCGAATCCCCGGTTTAACTTTTTTCCCCGCAATGATTTTAGCCGCTTCCTCAAGATCAGAAATCCGTGCGTTCGTGCACGAACCGATAAAGACGTATCCGAGCTCAATATCTTCGGCGCGTGCGCCAGGAGTAAGTCCCATGTAAGTGTAGGCACGCTCATCGTTAATATTTTGAATCGCTGGGAACGGCTGGGAAATCGGCACGCCCATTTCAGGATTCGTTCCCCATGTGACGTAAGGTTCGAGAGTGGAAACGTCAACTTGAAGATGCAAATCATAAGTAGCGTCGTCGTCTGTTTTCAGCGTCTGCCAATCTGTAATGGCCGCTTCCATATCTTGCGGTGCATATTCACGTCCGCGAACATAGTCAAATGTCGTTTGATCTGGCGCCATCATGCCCATTTTTGCGCCACCTTCAATTGCCATATTGCAAATGGTCATACGTTCTTCCATCGTGAGCTTCGATATCGTATCGCCGAAATATTCAATGGCATATCCCGTTCCAAAAGCAACGCCATAAGTGGCAATTAAATGCAAAATAATATCCTTCGCATAAACGCCTGGTTGCAGCTCGCCCGTAATTTCAATGCCCATCGACTTCGGTTTCTGCTGCCAAATGGTTTGCGTCGCAAAAACATGTTCCACTTCACTTGAACCAATCCCAAAACCAATCGCGCCAAAGGCCCCGTGTGTCGCCGTATGCGAGTCACCGCATACAATGACTTTCCCAGGTTGTGTCAGCCCCGTTTCAGGGCCCACCATGTGCACAATTCCTTGTCGGTCAGAACCTACATCGGCAAGTGTGACACCAAAATCGCGACAGTTTTTTTGCAAAGCTTCAATTTGTTTTTTCGCTACTAAGTCTTGAATGTTAAAAATATCTTCAGTCGGAACGTTGTGATCCATCGTCGCAAACGTCTTATCTGGCCGTCTTACTGGACGATTTCCCATGCGAAGCCCTTCAAACGCCTGCGGAGAAGTCACTTCATGGATGAGATGCAAATCAACATATAATAACTGCGGTTCACCAACTTCCCCGTAAATCACATGACGGTCCCACAATTTATCAAATAGCGTCTTACCCATGTGTAACGCCTCCTTTAATCCGTTTTTGAACTTCTGCCGTAAAGGCCGTCGTACTCGTTTCGCCTTTTAAGTCTTTTGTGAAAAACCCGGCTATTAAGGTATCATTTACAGCGGTTTCCAGTGCGTGCGCCTCAGCTTCCAAGTGGAAAGATTCCCTTAACATCATCGCAACTGATAAAATCATCGAAATTGGGTTTGCTACGTTTTGACCCGCAATATCAGGCGCAGATCCGTGAATCGGCTCATAAAGCGAAGGTCCATTTTCCGCAAAACTCGCCGAAGGAAGCATGCCCAGTGAGCCAGACAAAACAGAGGCTTCGTCACTTAAAATATCACCAAACATGTTTTCCGTAACGAGCACATCATATTGCCGCGGATTTTGAATCAAATGCATCGCACATGCGTCCACATATTGATGTTCGAGTGTAACGTCAGGATAGTCCGCCGCCACATCATTTGCGATTTGGCGCCACAATTTGCTCGATGCAAGTACATTCGCTTTATCAACCGAAGTCACTTTTTTCTTGCGGTTTTTCGCAATTTCAAACGCCTGAACGATAATTCGACGGATCTCTTCAGCAGAATAAACGAGCGTATCTACCGCGCTGTCTGCGTCGAAACGCTTCGGCTCACCGAAGTAAAGCCCACCCGTCAGCTCCCGCACAATCACCAAGTCAGTGCCATTTACAATCTCTTGTTTTAAAGGGGAGAGATGGCTAATACTTCTAGACACCTGTACAGGACGAATATTTGCGAACAAACCGAGTGATTTCCGAAGAGCAAGTAAGCCTTGTTCCGGCCGAATCGGTGCATCATCCCACTTTGGGCCTCCAATTGCCGCAAGCAAAATGGCGTCAGCGCTTAGACATGCTTGAAGCGTTTCTTCTGGAAATGGCTGGCCTGTCAAATCAATTGCCGCCCCACCAAACGCGCAAGTTTTAATTTGAAACGTATGACCAAATTGTTTTTCAATTTCCTTTAGCGCAGAAAGACCAGCCTCCATAATTTCTGGTCCAATCCCGTCGCCTGGAAGTGCTGTAATCGTGTACTCCATTTAGCGTGCCTCCTCAAATGACTTTTCTGTTTCAGGCATTTTTTTCGTGCTTGCATTTAAGTATGCCTTCGCACTTGCGGTCAGCACATCATGGTCAATGCCAATTCCGTGAATTTCATGGCCCGCTTGATTTTTAATAACCACATGAACTTCCGCTTGTGCATCTTGACCAGGAGTAATGGCTTGAATGTGATAATTCACGAGCGTAACGTCTTGATTTAGCAGACGATTAATCGTGTTGTAAATCGCTTCAATGCTTCCAGCTCCAGTCGCAGCGTCTTCGCGCACGCCATCTTGTCCCTCTGTTCTAACGACCGCCGCCTGAACGCCATCTGTCACAAATTGCACTTGGAGGTGAGTCAGCGATTCATTTTCCGCTGTTTCAGCCGCTTGACCAGCCACTAACGCATGCAAGTCTGCCTCGGAGATTTCCTTTTTAACATCAGCAAGATTTTTAAATTGTTTAAAGGCTTCGTTTTGTTCCGCTTCCGAAAGCGAATAGCCGAGTTCCTCCATGCGTGCTGTGAACGCGTGCCGCCCAGAAAGCTTCCCAAGTGGTAGCGAATTTTTTTGAACGCCAACAAGAGCTGGCGTAATAATCTCATACGTATCCGGATTTTTCAGCACACCATCTTGGTGAATGCCCGATTCATGCGCATAGGCATTGCCACCAATAACCGCTTTGTTGCGCGGAACCGGCATGCCTGAAAGCCGGCTTACCAAATCGCTCGTCGCCTTAATTTGATTGAGTGTTATATTCGTTTCCGCTTGGTAGAAATCCTTCCGAATGTGGAGCGCTACAGCGACTTCCTCAAGTGCAGTATTGCCCGCACGTTCGCCGATGCCATTAATAGCACCTTCCACGCGGAGCGCACCGTTTTCAATTGCCGCCAGCGAATTGGCAACTGCCATTCCAAGGTCATCGTGACAATGCGAGGAAAAAATCACATCATCAAATTCTGGAATGTTCGCTTTTAGGTCACGGAAGAGCTGGCCAAATTCGGTAGGATTCGTGTAGCCGACCGTGTCAGGGATATTAATTACCTTTGCGCCAGCATGAATGGCGGTTTGAACGGCCTCAATTAGAAACGCCCGATCTGTCCGCGTCGCATCTTCTGGCGAAAATTGAACAATGTTAAATAGCTTTCTAGCAAAAGTAACGTGGTGTTTGATAGAAGACAAAACTTCATCTTTGGTCATTTTGAGTTTGTACTGCATATGGACGTCGCTTGTCGCAAGAAAAATATGCAGTTGCGGGCTTTTCGCATGTTTTAGCGCTTCATGTGCCCGTAAAATGTCCTGTTCCCGGCAACGTGCTAAACCAGTTACACTAGATGTTTGAACGGCTTCACTAATGGCTTTCACGCATTCAAAATCACCTAGAGAAGAAATCGGAAAACCGGCTTCGATGACATCTACACCAAGTTTTTCCAGTTGTAAGGCGATTCTAACTTTCTCCTTTACATCAAAATTTACTCCAGGGGTTTGTTCGCCGTCGCGAAGTGTAGTGTCAAAAAACTGGATTTTTTTCATTCGATTTCACCTCATTAGATTTATTTGATGGAACAAAATTATTTGACTTGTTCAACTTGTTTAGGATTTACAAATGGCATCATACGACGTAAATTCGCGCCAACTTCCTCAATTTGATGTCCTTTTTGTTCAGCACGCAAACGGTGGAATTCTTTAAAGCCGTTTTTATTATCATCAATAAAGGCTTTGGCAAAATTTCCGTTTTGAATATCCGTAAGTACTTCTTTCATTGCTTTTTTCGTATCCGCCGTCACAACGCGAGGACCAGATACGTAATCACCGTATTCCGCCGTATTTGAAATGGAGTGGCGCATTTTTTCCATACCGCCTTCATACATTAAATCCACAATTAATTTCATTTCGTGCAGCACTTCAAAGTAAGCAAGTTCAGGTTGGTAACCCGCTTCCACAAGCGTTTCAAAACCAGCTTGGATTAAATGTGTAGCACCGCCGCAAAGAACAGCTTGTTCACCGAATAAATCTGTTTCCGTTTCTTCTTTAAAGGTTGTTTCAATAACGCCAGCACGTGTTGCTCCGATACCTTTTGCATAAGATAAAGCAACATCGCGCGCGCCTCCAGTTGCATCTTGGTAAACTGCAAACAGGGCAGGGACTGCACCGCCTTCAACGAATGTGCGACGAACAAGATGCCCAGGACCTTTTGGCGCTACTAAAAATACATCCACGTCACTTGGCGGCGTGATAACGTCAAAGTGAATGTTAAAACCATGTGCAAAAACAAGTGCATTGCCAGCTTCTAGGCCGGGTTTAATTTCATTTTCATAAGCTTCTCCTTGTGTCTCATCAGGAAGCAAAATCATGACCACATCAGCTTTTTCAGCAGCATCTTTGACAGAATATACTTTAAAACCATCATTTCTTGCCGCTTCCGCTGATTTACCTTCACGAATACCGATAATAACGTTATTTCCATTATCACGTAAATTTTGAGAATGGGCGTGACCTTGCGAACCATACCCAATAACCGCAACCGTTTTTCCTTCTAAAGCATTTCCATTTACTGCATCTTCATAATAAACTTTTGTCATTTTCCTAACCTCCAAATTTTTTTCTATAGGGTAATTCATTACCTAATTTTTTTTCGGACTGCGTGTAAAGCCAGTCACACCAGTTCTTGCCATTTGTTTAATTCCATAAGGTCTGACAACATCGACAAAGGCGTCTACCTTTTCACTCGTTCCCGCAACTTGAATGACAATGCTTTTTGCACCGACATCAATAATCGTCGCTCGAAAAGGTTCAATCACAGCAGTGAGCTCCGCACGAACAGAAGCAGGGGCGCTAATTTTCACAAGTGCTAATTCACGCTCAATATGCGGATCATCTGTAATATCACTAACCTTTAACACATCAATTTGCTTATTTAATTGCTTCGTCACTTGCTCAATTTCATACAGTGAGTCCACATGAACAACAATCGTAATCCGCGATACATTCGGGGTTTCTGTCCAACCAACCGAAATACTATCGATATTATATTGTCGCCTCGAAATGACACCCGTAATCCGGTTCAAAACCCCCGAAGCGTTGTTCACCGTTGCCGTAATAATTCTGCGCATCTCACTCGACTCCCTCCATCTGATGATTCGGTTTTCCACTCGGCACCATCGGCAGCACGAGCTCATTTTTTGAAATATGAACATCAATGACAGCAGGACCATCGTGTGAAAAAGCTTCGCGTAATTTCGCTTCAAGCGTTTCAGGGTCTGTGATGCGTACACTCTTGACCCCGTATGCTTCACTAAGCTTCACAAAATCAGGCTGACTTTGGAAAATGGAATGTGAAAAGCGCTCATTGTGGAATTTTTCCTGCCACTGTCTGACCATCCCAAGAGAGCCATTGTTTAAAATAATCGTCTTAAGTGCGATGCCGTAATCATTTAAAATCGCCAGTTCCTGCGACGTCATTTGAAAGCCACCATCGCCAACAAAAGCCACGACCGTTTTATTTGGAAAAGCTAACTTTGCGCCAATCCCAGCTGGAATCCCAAAGCCCATCGTGCCTAGACCGCCACTTGTAATAATTTGATGATCAAATTGGAAAGGATAAAATTGTGCCACCCACATTTGATGCTGCCCAACGTCCGTTGCCACAAGCGCCTCACCATTTGTTAATTCACCAACGAGTTCAATTACTTTTTGCGGTTTAATCTCAGCATTTTGTTTCCGGTCATATGAATAAGGATGTCGTTCTTTTCGCGTCATATTTAATTTGTGCCAGTGGGTAATATCTTCCTTGTCCGCTAAATCCATTTTTAAAATTTGCTGTAGCGTTTCATTAATGTCTGCCACAATAGGAATTTGCGTCGGAATAATTTTACCAATTTCCGCTGGGTCAATATCAACATGAGCAATAACAGCGTGTTTGGCAAATTCTTTTGGTGCGCTTGCTAAACGATCATCGAAGCGTGAACCAAAGTTGATGAGCAAATCGCAATCTGTTAGCGCCATGTTGGCAGCATAGGAGCCATGCATACCGCCCATACCAAGAAAAAGTTCGTGATCAGAAGGGAAGCTCCCAAGACCAAGTAAGGTATTCACAACTGGTATTTCATAACGTTCTGCAAATTCTAAAAGTTCAGCCGTCGCGCGCGAATGATTTACGCCTGCACCTGCTAAAATGAGCGGCTTATTCGCTTTTTCAAGCGCCTGCATCAATTTTTCTACTTGCAATGGATTCGGTAAGTAAGTAGGTTGGTATCCCGGTAAATCAATTGTATCGGGATGTACCACATCCGTATGCGCAATTCCAATGTCTTTTGGAATATCAATTACAACAGGGCCTTTTCGACCGGTTGTCGCAATATGAAATGCTTCATTTACAATTCGTGGTAAGTCACGCACATCGCGCACTTGGTAATTGTATTTTGTAATCGGAATGGTTAGCCCAATCATATCAGCCTCTTGGAAGGCGTCTTTACCAATTCCCGGCGTATGAACTTGGCCAGTAAAAACGACTAAAGGAATTGAATCGCTCATGGCATCAGCAATTCCAGTTAGCACGTTCGTAGCACCAGGCCCACTTGTCACAACAACAACGCCTGGTTTGCCCGTCACTTTCGCATAACCTTCCGCCGCATGAATGGCACCTTGTTCGTGTCTTGCCAAAATATGCGGAATATTGCAGTCATAAAATCCATCGTAAAGCGGTAGAACGGCACCACCCGGATAGCCAAAAATCATTTCAACGTTTTGTTTATTCAAGGCATCAATTAGCAGTTCGGCGCCTGTTTTTGCTGCCGTGTCGCTTACTTCGTTTTTTAGCATCTTCATCACCTCGTTTTAATCTAATAAGTCTTCTGGAATTTGCATAACGCCGCCTGTATGAGCCGATGTGACGAGCGCTGTGTAACGAGCCAAATAACCCGTTTTTACTTTTGCTTTAAAAGGTTGTAGTTCTTGTTTGCGCGCTTCAAGTTCGGCATCTGACACGTCCACGTTTAGCGTTCTGTTCGGCAAGTCGATGATAATTTGGTCACCGTCCCGAACGAGTGCAATCGGACCACCCGCTGCTGCTTCTGGTGAAATATGACCGACGGCAATGCCGCGAGTTGCTCCGGAAAATCTACCGTCTGTGATGAGCGCCACATCTTTACCAAGTCCGCGACCAACGATAGAAGAGGTTGGTGCGAGCATTTCTGGCATTCCCGGCCCGCCTTTTGGACCTTCATAGCGAATGACCACGACGTGACCTTCTTTTACGGTATGATTATCAATCGCTTCAACCGCTTCATCGTGTGAACTAAAGCAAATCGCTTCGCCTTTAAACACTTGAACGGACGGATCTACACCGCCGACTTTAATCGCCGCTCCTTTTGGTGCAATGTTGCCAAAGAGAATGGATAACCCGCCAACAGGGCTATAAGGATCTTCTTTCGGATGAATGACTTTTTCATTTTTGATTGCCGCATCCGCTACATTTTCGCGAATCGTTTTGCCCGTTACCGTGATTCGGTCAGGGTGAATCGCATTTTCAAGTTCCACAAGTTCTTTCACTATGGCAGAAACGCCACCAGCCTCATGAACATCGTGCATCGAATAGGCGGAAGACGGGGCGATTTTTGAAAGGTAGGGTACACGAGCTGCAATATCATTAATTCGCTCAAGCTCATAATCGATGCCTGCTTCATTAGCAAGCGCGAGCGTGTGCAGTACCGTGTTGGTTGAACCGCCCATCGCCATATCAAGCGCAAACGCATCATCAATGGCATCCTTCGTAACAATATCTCTTGGACGAATGTCCTTTTTAACCAAATCCATCAAATGAAAAGCCGATTTCCGAATCAGTTCGCGCCGGTCATCTGAAACTGCGAGTGTCGTCCCGTTACCCGGAAGAGCAAGACCAAGAATTTCCATCAGACAATTCATGGAGTTGGCAGTGAACATTCCTGCGCATGAACCGCAAGTTGGACACGCGTTTTTTTCCATATCTAAAAATTCTTCTTTCGACATCGAGCCTTCTTTAAATGATCCAACAGCTTCAAAAACGGAGGAGAGCGTTAACGCTTTTCCGGTTGCTGAAAGACCAGCTTTCATCGGGCCACCTGAACAAAAAATAGCGGGGACGTTTGTCCGAACTGATGCGAGCAACATGCCGGGCGTAATTTTATCGCAATTCGGAATATAAAACACGCCATCAAACCAGTGCGCATTAATAACAGTTTCTGCCGCATCCGCAATGATTTCGCGACTTGGTAGGGAATAACGCATACCAATATGTCCCATCGCAATCCCATCATCTACACCAATCGTATTGAACTCAAATGGAATACCGCCAGCTTCGCGAATAGCTTCCTTCGCTACATCTGCAAGTTCACGTAAATGTACGTGACCCGGAACAATATCAATATATGAATTACAGATTGCAATGAATGGCTTATTCATGTCACCCGGGCTTTTTAGTTGCCCCGTTGCATGCAGCAAGCTTCTTGCCGGTGCTTGTTCAACACCTTTTTTGATTTTATCACTTCGCATTTTTCTACCCCTTTTCCTACCATAAATTTTCTAAGCAGAATTTTGTGAATTTACTAAACAATAAATGTATGCTAGCTATCTTTTCAAAAGAAAAAGCACCCCAATTTTGTTCCAAACAAAATGGGATGCTTTGAAAGAATCCCATTTAGTAATTCTAAACAGGACTCGAAACCGCTTGAAATCGCGAATTCAAAGTCCTGCTAGAGTAATAAAATTGTAATGACGGCATTAAATGATACTTGTTTCATGGTCATTAACTCCTTTTAATCAAAATGGGATATAGCATTCATAATTTACCACATCAAAGCTTTAAATCTAGCAAGTGATGTAATGTTATAATTAAATATAAACGTGTTGCTCGTAGAAGTCAACAGTTATTTGAAAATTTTCTGTCAGTTTAGACGATTCAATAATTGAGAATAGAAAAATGATAAATTAGTACCAGGTATAACAATCCACCTATAACTTAAAAGAAAACGCTTTCTCGATGAAAATAAAAAAAGAAAACAGAATAGTTTTACTTTTTGATTAAAATTATTATATTTTTATCACGATGGACCCAAAAGTATACAAGTGGAGCTTTTTTTGATAAGTTTAAATTAGTAAATTTGATGAGGAAAGCAAGGGAATAAAATGGAACCTTTGGAAACAAGACGGTTGCTTTTAATTGAATATACATTTGAAATGATTGAGGCCACAATTAAAGGTATTTCAGAGCTCGAAAAAGTGACGGGATACGATGTTTCAGAAGAATGGCCGGGAATCGATTTCTTTTTTTATTTACCATATGTTCTGGAAAATGTGAAAAACAAACCTGAGATGACAAAGTGGACAAAACTTGTTGTCTTAAAAGAAGAAGGCATTGTAATCGGTGAAATTGGTGGGCAAGGGAATCCCGACGAAACAGGAGAAATTGAGCTCGGATACAGCATTGTAGAAAGCTATCAAGGCCATGGATACATGAAAGAGGCGTTAGCTGAAATGGTTTTGTGGCTTGTCGCGCAGAAAAAAATAACCCGCATTTTTGCGCGGTCATTTGAGCATAATTTAGCTTCGATACATGTTTTACAAGGCACCGGCTTTAAATACCGAGAAGGTCACGATGAAATGCAACTAGGCGGGAAAATTACACTTTGGGAGCTGGATCAAACATGATGATAATTCCTTCTGGGAAACCTAAGATATGGGATAAAAATCCAAAATATGGTCCTTGTCAGACAAGAAAAGCATACACTGGAACGTTTCATAAACTCTGTCAGGCTTACGCAGAAAAATTTGCAGATGAATACGTGATTTTGTCCCCAAAATACGGATTCCTGCACCCAAATGATACCCTTTTGAAAACATATGATGTCCGTTTCAATCAAAAAGGCGTCACAGCTGAAACTATTCAACTAGACGCACTAAAAGCGCAGTGGCGCGCATTAAAACTTGAAAATCAAGAATCAATTATTCTACTTGGTGGCAAAAAATATGGTCCGCTTCTGGAACAAATCACAGGTGGTACGCAGCAATTTGTGCAGCCACTCATTGGCTACTCGGGAATTGGCGTGATGCAGGCAAAATTGAAACAAGCCATTTTGTCCAATCAGCCGTTAAATGCGTGTGAGCATGAATAAAGCGGCTGTAATTAATAAGAAAAGTACGCCCATATTGACGTTTTTTCGAATGAAAAAGTAAAGTGATTGAATTAGCATTAGCGCGCATAATGCGACAACAACTATGTGTAACATCTTTTAAACCTCCTATGCTAATTTAAAATTTCTTTGATTTTGTCTAAAAGGGAGCGTTTCTCTGTGTTTTCAGGTTCCTTTTGCTCCGCATGTAAATGGACGTCTTCGATATTCACTTCTTTTGTATCGGCTAAAACGAGATAAATATCGGTATCCTCTTCTTCACGTGACACAATTGAAAACTCATGTTTCGTTCGTTCAGCAATTTGGATATATGGTCGAAGCAGCGCGTATCCAAGTGCGCCATTTAAAAGTAATTTTGAACCTTCATACGTGAGAACCTTTTCTTCTAGTTCAGGCAACATTTTTTTAGAAAGAACTTCACTTTTATTTAACGCAACAATGACGCGTTCTCGGTACGTTCCCAAATATTTCTTTTTTTCTGCTGGATTCAATTCTTTCGGAC
The DNA here is from genome assembly GCF_900186135.1 of Listeria sp. ILCC792. Classification (NCBI taxonomy): domain Bacteria; kingdom Bacillati; phylum Bacillota; class Bacilli; order Caryophanales; family Listeriaceae; genus Listeria; species Listeria sp. ILCC792. The sequence goes on along the minus strand of NZ_FYBO01000003.1, from coordinate 44,541 downwards.
CATATAACCCGTTGTCGATGTAGTCTTGCAAATTATCAGCCATTTTACAACTGCTCCTTTAAGATTATTCTCTTTCATTTTAGCATGTGCCCATTTAAATTCAAGCTTGAATAATCAATTTGCACTTTATTTTTAACTTCTAGGTATGATATAATTTTTATAACTACGTTTTGTAGTATAAGTTAGGGCAATCTAAAAAAATACATAAGATGAGGCTTAGAAAGTATGCTAGGCGTATATTTTCTTTTTAGTCAAAAAAGAAAGCAAGAGGTGTAAGCTTAATGAAAAGCTGGAGTGAATTTTTAGAGCAGGAAGCGAATGAAACTTATTTTGTCGAACTGATGGAAAAAGTTGGTGCGGCACGTCGTTTAGGAAATGTTTATCCACCTGAAGAAGATATGTTTTCCTGTTTTAAATTATGCCCATATGAAAAGACTAAAGTGGTCATTATCGGGCAAGATCCGTATCACCGCGCGGGGCAGGCGCATGGACTTAGTTTCTCGGTTAAACCGGGGCAAAAAATTCCGCCTAGCTTGCGAAATATGTATAAAGAGTTGAAAACGGACTTAAATATTGATGCGCCAAATCATGGTTATTTAGGTGGTTGGGCGGAGCAAGGTGTTTTGATGATGAACACAAGTTGGAGCGTTCAGGAAGGGGCGGCGGGAAGCCATAAATCATATGGCTGGGCTACTTTCACGAAAAGAGTGTTAGCTGAACTAAATGATTACCCCGAACCACTTGTGTTTATTCTTTGGGGCAACCACGCTCAAAAGGTAGCAGAAGGTGTGACAAATCCAAAACATTATTTAATTAAAGGAACGCACCCATCACCACTTGCGGCAAATGGCGGATTTTTTGGAAGCCAACCATTTTCAAAAGCAAATGATTTTCTCGAAAAATCTGGGCGCGGGAAAATTGATTGGGCCCTCCAAAATATAAACAGCTAAGGGAAGTAATGATAAGATTAGAGGCATTAAATTCCCAAATGGAGCCAAAAACAGAAGCAGAGCTTTTGCGATTAGCCATAAAAGTGCGGACAATGTTTAAAAACAAGCGGCGAGGATTTAATTCCTCGCCGCTTGTTTTTTATTCTTCATGAACTTTAAACCAGCTAAAGCCGTCCTTAGCGAGTAGTTCATCTGCTTCATCTGGCCCCATCGTGCCAGGTGTATAATTCGGGAAGTGTCCCTTCGTGTTTTTCCAAACATCTGCTACGTGATCGATGAAATTCCAAGATAGACTTACCTCATCCCAATGTGAGAAGTAAGTGGCATCACCGCGTAAGCAGTCTAAAATGAGTTTTTCGTATGCTTCTGGTGTGTTCATTCCGTCTGGAGAAGAATGAGCGTAGTTTAAATTAATCGGCATGGTTTCCATACCTTGACCAGGCTTTTTAACATTAAGATGTAAAGTGATACCTTCATTAGGTTGGATATGAATGACGAGCACATTGCCGCCTAGTGACATATCGCTACCAAAAAGGTTCATTGGGACGTTTTTAAAGTGAATCGCAATTTGTGTAGCTTTGGCAGCTAAACGTTTACCAGTTCGGATATAGAACGGGACGCCAGTCCAGCGGAAATTATCAATTAATAGTTTCGCCGCGACAAACGTTTCGGTATTGGAGTCTGGATTCACATTGTCTTCTTCGCGGTAACCTTTTAAATCTTTACCAAATGCGTGACCAGAACCGTATTGCCCACGAATGAAGTTTTCTAACACTTCTTCACCTTCATAAACGCGAAGAGAACGTAGTGCTCGTACTTTTTCATGACGAATTTCTTTGGTGGAAAGTTTAATAGGCGGTTCCATGGCAAGTAAGGAAACAATTTGCAAAATATGGTTTTGCACCATATCGCGGAGTGCACCACTTTCATCATAGTAACGCCCGCGGTCTTCAACACCTAAAACTTCACTTAGCGTAACTTGAATATTGTCAATATAACGATTATTCCAAAGTGATTCGATAATAGAATTAGCGAAGCGAATAACGGAAATATTTTGAATCATTTCTTTCCCTAAGTAATGGTCAATACGGTAGATTTCATCTTCATGAAAAGCTTCACGAAGGGAATCATTTAATTCATGAGCACTTTCTAAGTCATGCCCAAACGGTTTTTCAATAATTAAACGATGGAAACCTTTCGTATCAACAAAGCCTTCAGATTTGATGCGGCTTGCAATAATGCCGAAAAAGTTCGGCGCCATAGCTAAGTAGAAAATACGATTGCCAGCTAAATCATATTTTTGATCAAGTTCATCTGACAATGTTTTAAGCGAAACGTAGGACTCTTTATTGGTGACATCATGTGACTGATAGTAAAAATGACTAGCAAATTCATCTGCTTCAGCACTTGAAGCGGCAATATCTTGAATTGATTCTTTCACCTTATCTCGAAAGAAATCATTACTCCATTCCCGGCGCGCAGTTCCAATTACAGCAAAATTTTTCTTTAAATAGCCTTTGCTAAATAAATGATATAGCGAAGGGTAAAGTTTTCGATTTGCTAAATCTCCCGTACCGCCAAAAATTGTAATCAAAGCTTTTTGTTCTAAATTATCTGTCATACGCACTTACCCTCTTTCTCGTTTCTGCTTTAACAAGGATTACATAAATCCATTCGAGCACAAAAAGCTCTATAGCTCCATACTATTTTATCCATTAAAGTATGTTTGTGCAACTGTTTGAACTAGAAAAAGAATGTGAATTTAAAATGAAAACGTTTTATTTCGAGAATTCATTTCATTTTTGAAGGAGTATGATAAAATGGAACATATTGATTTAGAAAGTTGGGAGAAAAATGGAACTTATTTTTCTTGGGACAGGTGCGGGAGTGCCTTCAAAAAATCGCAACGTCACATCAATTGCCATTTCCATGTTAAATGAGCGAAATGCGATTTGGCTGTTTGATTGCGGAGAAGGGACGCAGCATCAAATTTTGCGCAGTTCAATTCGGCTAAGCAAACTTGAAAAAATTTTTATTACACATTTACACGGCGACCATATTTTTGGTTTGCCCGGTCTTTTAAGCAGCCGTTCATTTCAAGGCGGAGAAACAGAATTGACAGTTTATGGTCCGACGGGCATAGCTGCCTTTATCGAAAATTCTTTGGAACTTAGTGGTTCTCATTTGACCTACCCACTTCAGGTCATAGAAGTTGAACCAGGCGAAATTTTCCGCGACAATCAGTGGCAAGTTGTTTGTGATGAGCTCGATCACGGCATTTCGAGCTTTGGTTACCGGTTGGTTGAGGCGGATAAGCCGGGGACACTTGATGCCGCACGACTTAAGCAGGAAGGGGTTCCGGCAGGGCCACTTTATCAGGAATTAAAGCAAGGAAAAAAAGTGACGCTTCCTGACGGTCGAATGATTGATGGTGAGGCGTTTATTGGGCCAAAACAAAAAGGGCGCATTATCGCGATTTTTGGTGATACGAGGCCACAAGAGAACGAGCGAGCGTTAGCGGAAAATGCAGATATCGTTGTGCATGAAGCAACGTTTGAAGCGTCTAAAGAAGAGATGGCGAAAGAATACATGCATTCAACGACAACCGATGCGGCCAAGCTTGCCCAAATTGCTGGCGCGAAACATCTTATTTTGACGCATATTAGCTCGCGGTACGACAAGGAAGCCAGTTTACAGCTTTGCGACGAGGCGCGTGAAGTGTTTCCAAATACGGATATCGCCGAAGACTTTGCTAGTTTTACTATTTAGGAGGCAAAAATGAATTCTTTTTTAAAAGGAAAAACGGTTCTAATAACGGGCGCTTCAAGCGGTCTTGGCGAAAATTTGGCCTATTATGCGGCGAAATCAGAAGCGAGTGTTATTTTGATTGCGCGAAATGCGGCTAAGCTTGCCGAAATTAGTGCGCGTATTGAACGTGACTACCAAGTCAGTACACACGTCTACCCGCTCGATGTGACAGATTTTCTTGCTATGGAACAAATAGTCAAAGAAATTTTACAGGCTCACGATATCGACGTGCTAATCAATTGCGCTGGCTTTGGTCTGTTTGAAACGGCAGAAAACACTCCGTTTGAAACGGTGGAAGCGATGTTTGATACGAATGTTTTGGGACTCATTCGCTTGACGCAACTTTTTATTCCGCATTTCAAGGAAAAACGAAGCGGGCATATTGTAAATATTGCTTCTCAAGCCGGCAAAATTGCGACGCCAAAATCGAGTGCGTATGCGGCAACCAAATTTGCGGTGTTAGGCTATTCAAATGCGTTAAGGATGGAACTAAAGGCGGACAACATTAAGGTGACAACGGTGAATCCTGGACCGATTGCGACAAACTTTTTTGACCTTGCAGATGAATCAGGAGAGTATTTAAAAAGCGTAGGATTTTTCGTTTTAAAACCCGAAAAAGTAGCTGAAAAAACAATCCGAATCATTGGGAAAAATCGGCGCGAGGTGAATTTGCCATTTTTGATGAACATAGGGACAAGAATTTATCAAGTAATGCCGAGTGTCGTCGAGTTTTTTGGGCGAAATGCTTTCATGAAAAAATGACGCCATATTAGGCGTTTTTTTTCTTGAAAAAAATTAAGATTCTGGTATAATGGAAATAGAACAAACGTTCGTTTTCAGAGGGGTGGCTTAACATGGATGTGAGCAGAAAGATAATTCATATTGATATGGATGCGTTTTATGCTTCTGTTGAGCAACGCGACCATCCTGAGTACCGCGGGAAACCGCTTATAATCGGCGGCGATCCAAACAAGCGCGGTGTTGTTTCGACCTGTTCTTATGAAGCGCGTAAATTTGGTGTACACTCTGCAATGCCCACAAAACAAGCAGTTAAGCTATGCCCAGAAGGGATTTTCATTCATGGAAACATGGAGCACTATATGGAAATCTCTAGCCAAATTCGCGATATTTTCAGACGCTATACGGACATCATTGAGCCGCTCTCGTTGGACGAGGCGTATTTAGATGTGACAGAAAATAAAAAAAACATGACTTCCGCAACACTTATCGCAAGGGAAATCCAATATGCGATATACAATGAATTAGGCCTCACTTCGTCTGCTGGAGTGTCCTACAATAAATTTATTGCTAAAATAGCATCCGATTATAAAAAGCCAGCCGGTCTGACAGTCGTCCCGCCAGAAAAAGCTGAACAATTTTTAGAAACTATTCCCATTGACAAATTTTATGGAGTAGGAAAAGTAACTTCCGAAAAAATGCATCGTTTAGGCATAAAAACGGGTAAAGACTTAAAAGCATGGAGTGAATGGGATTTGATTCGAGAGTTCCATAAACATGGCTACTACTTGTATCGCCACGTGCGAGGTCGTTCGAATAACATTGTTAATCCGCATCGTGACCGTAAATCAGTTGGGAAAGAAACCACTTTCGAACGAAATGTTTTAAATGAAGCTCTGCTTGAAAAAAGTTTAATGCGGTTTGCGGAAAAGATTGAAACGCGACTACTTAAAATCCAAAAGCACGGAAAAACGGTAGTCTTAAAACTGCGATATAGTGATTTCACGACGATAACAAAACGGATGACGCTTACCGATTATATCCATGATCGCCAAATGATATACGAAGCCGGAGCCGCGCTACTAAATGATGTTTATGATGGTAAAGAAGCTATTCGTCTAATCGGTTTGACCGTCACAAACTTAAAACCCATTCATTTTGAAAATATGCGCCTAGAAGGTATATAAAAGGAGGAGTATATGGTTACAATTCGCGTTGCTGAAAAAAAGGATGCCGAAAATATTATTCGTTATTTAAACGGTGTTGGGGGAGAAACTTCATTTTTAACTTTTGGGAAAAATGAATTTTTAGTTTCCCGTTCAGACGAAGAAGCCATCATCGAAGATTATTTTTATCATCAAAAGGCTTGTATGCTCGTGGCTTATGAACATGATGAGCTAATTAGCGTTGGGCTTGTGATTGTGCCGCCTAAAGAGCGAATGGCGCACCGCGGGGAGATTTCACTTTCTGTGAAAAAAGCGTTTTGGGGACAAGGAATCGGCTCGCAAATGCTGGAGGCGCTTGTCCATTCGGCCGAAACAGCCGGTCTGCACATTTTGACGCTTGAAGTTGTGAGTGAGAACCGAGCTGCCTTTCTGTTATATAAAAAATTCGGATTTAATGTGGCGGGGGAGTATCCCGATTATTTCCGCGTTCACGACAAGTTCTATGCGGTGACACTAATGTACCGCACATTAAAAAACTAGGCTTTGAGATTCCAAAGCCTAGTTTTGCGCGACACGTTTAAGTTATAGTATTTTTAACGTAATTCAATTAAACGATCTTTTAGTTCTTGTTCCATAGAAACGAGTTCTTTTTCTGCTGCAGCACGTTTAGCACGGCCTTCTTGTTGAATTTTAAGTGTTTCTTGCAGTGTTTCAATTAAACTTGATTGCGTATGTTTAAGCGTTTCGATATCCACGATACCTCTTTCGTTTTCACGCGCAGTTTCAATCGCGTTTGTTTTCAGCATGTCAGCATTGCGTTTCAGAAGTTCATTTGTCGTTTCAGAAACTTGACGTTGTGCTTCAACTGCTTGTTGTTGTCTTAAAAGTGTTAAGGCAATCGCCACTTGGTTTTTCCAAAGCGGAATAGCCGTCATAATGGACGATTGAATTTTTTCAGCTAACGCTTGGTTCGTATTTTGGATTAAACGAATTTGCGGTGCTTGTTGAATCGTAATCTGCCGACTAAGTTTTAAGTCATGCACACGTTTTTCAAGACGGTCAGCAAATTGCGTCAAATCATTCACTTCTTGGAAATCCATTTGATCGCCAGTTTCTTCAGCTTTTTTGCGAAGTTCAGGCAACAACTTATCATTGATTTCTTCAAGCTTCAATTCGCCAGCCGCGATATAAATATTCAAAGCTTGAAAATAATCTTTATTTTTATCATAAAGTTGCTCTAAGAAGGAGTTATCTTCCATCAAGCGTTTTTTCGAATGCTCTAGTTTTAAAGCAATTCGGTCGATTTGGGTGCCAATTTTTTGATATTTTGACGTGATTTCATTAATCGATTGTTTCACACGGTGAAACATTTTTGTGAAAATATTTTTATTGCGTGCAGCAAGCTCGTCTGGATCAGCTTCTTGCAGTCGATACATCAAGTCGCTAATGATATCCCCAATCGGACCAACATCTTGCTTCTGCACGTGGGCGAGCATTGAGTGCGAAAAATCATGAAGTTTCGCTTGAGCAGGTGCACCGTATCCAAGAATGGCCGCCTGATTTCCCGCATCAATTTGTTTGCTCAGTTCAAGAGCCTGACGTTTATTGCTTTCGGGAAGCATATCTACGAGGCGAGGCGCCGCGTCATTTTCGCTATTCGTAATGCTCGTGTTTTTTGTATCATCCATTCCGAATGGATTGCTAAGTAAATCATCTAATGTATGATTCATATCTTTCTCAAGTAATTCAGTTTGATTTAATTCTTTTTTTTCACTGTTCTCACTCATGTTTCGAGCTCCTTTCGAACTTTTGTTTTTGCTTGGAAATTGAGTTTTTAGCAACTTCAAGCTCAAAATCAAGACTGTTAACATCTTGATTAAGGAGTGTAAACAAATCCTTTTCAATCACACGGCTCAAATCATTTAAAAGTGAGCGAGTGTCTGACAAAGTCTGATAGATTTTTTTATCTTTAACAGGTTGGCTCTCAAGAAAAGCATATTTCTCAGTAAGTTCTACAAGTGAATCAAGGTGGGAGAAGAAGAAATCTTCCGCTTCGTAAAAACGTTTTGGTTCATCTTTTACAATCCCATAGATTCTTTTCGCCAGTTGGAGTGTTTTGTTACGTTCTTGAAAAGAATAGAGTCCTTTATTTGTAGACATGATTTTTTGAAGACGCATTATTTTAAGACGCGCTTCCTCTAAATTTGAGCGAATATATTTGAATTCTTTTTTTGTTAAACCTGTCTTTTCGGTTAAAGCTTGGTCACCTGCTTTTGCAGAAAAGAAAAACAGAATAGAAGCTACAGCAATGGTGATTAAAGCAATCAGAAGCCAGCTACTCTTTAAGATGGCTGAAAGAATACCGAATAACACGATGACGATAAAAATGGAACCTGTAAACGCCATAATCTTTTTAAATGTAGTCATTGTTTATCTTCTCCTTCAGATACCTATTCTAAAAAATAAATTTATGTAATCTCTTGGGATTACTTACTTTCATTATACAAGATTTTTTCTTTTTAGAAAGGATGTTTGATTTGACTTCATCATACCATAATTGAAGAAATGATGTTATCAGTCGTGCGATGTAAATTCATCTCGGACCAAATTTTATGTTAAAATATATAAATAGAAAGAAGGTGCTCTAAATGAAGGATTTAGAAGAAAAAACAATTAGTGAGGAAACCATTTTTAAAGGACGTGTTGTGGAGCTTTCTGTAGCAGATGTGCGCCTTCCAAACGGTAAAATCGCGAAAAGAGAGCTCATTAAACATCCGGGAGCAGTGGGGATTATTCCGATTACACACGATGGGAAAATTGTTATGGTCGAGCAATATCGTAAACCTTTAGAGAAAACAGTCGTTGAAATTCCAGCAGGTAAAATGGAAGTAAATGAACCAAAAGAAGAAACAGCACAACGTGAACTAGAAGAAGAAACAGGCTATAAGGCAAGTGGACTAGAGTTATTAACTTCTTTTTACACGGCACCAGGCTTTGCTGATGAAATTATCCATATTTATGTCGCACGAGGCTTACATAAACAAAATAAACCTTTAGCCCAAGATGATGATGAATTTATCAATGTTTTAGAAGTCACTTTAGATGAAGCCAAGCAATTAATTGAAGAAGCTTCAATTTGCGATGCCAAAACAATGTTTGCAATTCAATATTTAGAGTTAGAACAATTAAAAGCAGAAGAACAGTAAAAGGTTGGGAAAATGTTATGCCCCGAAAAGTTAGATTTTAGGTCTAACTTTTTTTGGTGGCTCAAAATTCCCAACCTTTTTTAGTGCATAAAATGCTCGTGATGTGTGCTAACCATTGCTTCTGGCGCCGCATTTGGATCCAAATATTTTTTCGCGCTATTGACAGCAATTGGACCTTCGTGAAGCCCCGCTGCAATAATTCGAATTTTTCTCGGATAGCAGGCGACATCGCCGCAAGCATAAATACCTGGCACAGTCGTCTGCATTTCTTTGTCGACTGTTATGCCCCATTCTTCAGTTGCAAATCCCCAGTCACGCATCGTACCAATATCGACTTCAACGCCGTGATTGACAAAAACCGCATCGCACATAACTTTTTTATTTTCCCCAGAATGCTTACAAGTTAATTCAATTTCTTTCAAATTTTCATCACCATGTAAGCTTGTAATCTCGTGGTGCAAATGTGTCGTAATACCAGAAGAATGAACGGCTTTCGCGCGTTCCTCATAGCCTTTGAAGTCATCGCCACGGTAAATAAGTTCAACACTTTTAGCAATCGGAAGAAGCATCAATGCTGCATCAAGCGCCGCATCGCCACCTCCTGAAATGACGACTTTCTTATCTCTAAGCTTTTCCAAATCGCGCAAATGATAGTGAATCTGTGCTGGGAAATTTTCCGCAAAACGAGCTTCGAGCGGATTCATTTTGTAAGTCCCGCTACCAACTGCAATAATAATCGTTTTGGTTAAATGAACGGTCCCGTCGTCCGTCTTAATATAGAAAGTGCCATCATTTTGTTTGACGACAGACGTTGCGCGGGTGTTTAAAACAAAGGTCGGATTAAACGTTTCCGCCTGTTTCTTAAAATTAGCGACTAAATCAGCACCGAGAATTTCAGGGATGCCGCCAATATCATGAATCAGCTTTTCAGGATAGAAGTAGCGAATTTTGCCGCCAACATCTGGTTCAGCATCAATAATTTTTGTTTTCATAGAACGAAGACCGCTATAAAATGCGGCATATAGACCGACTGGGCCGCCACCAATTATGGTGACATCAAATAGAGATGGCTTCAACATGATCAAGCTCCCTTACAACATCTTTAATTTCACAACCGTTACAAGTTTCATATGGCAGGCAAAGCGGTACGCCGCTTCTAGGGTCCATTAAAATATCGGCTTTAATATTAAAAACATCTTCTAAAATTTCGCAAGTCATCACTTCTTGAGGTGTTCCGCTTGCGGCAACTTGCCCGTTTTTGATGGCAATCATATGTTCAGCGTACCGTGAAGCATGGTTTAAATCATGTACGACCATAACGATGGTACGATTTTCAGTTTGATTTAACTGCTTCAAAATGTTCATCACATCTAATTGGTGTGTCATATCTAAAAAGGTAGTAGGTTCATCTAAAAATAAAATGGATGTATCTTGTGCAAGTGCCATCGCTATCCAAGCGCGTTGTCTTTGACCACCAGATAAGTTTTCAATAGGGCGGTCTTTAAACTCTTCAAGATTCGTCATTTTAAGCGCCCATTCAATCATATGTTGATCCTCTTTACTGCTGATTTTAAAACCAGTTTGATGAGGACTGCGGCCATAAGCAATGAGTTCATAAACTGTTAAGCCGCCGGGAGCTGTCGGATTTTGTGGCAAGATGGCAAGTTCCTTCGCAATTTGCTTTGTCGCGACTTGATGGATTTTTTTACCGTCTAAAATGACATGTCCCTTACTTGGTTTCATAAGGCGAGACATTGTTTTTAAAATGGTAGATTTTCCAGAACCATTTGCGCCAACTAGGGCGGTAATTTTTCCCTTAGGAATAGATATATTTAATGAGTCAACAATAATTCGTTTATCATAAGCAATTTGCAGGTTTTCTGTATATAAGTTTTGCATAAAATCACTCCATTTATATTAGTGATAATGATTCTCAATGAATTTAGTATAGACGTTTTAGGCGTAACTTTCAAGGCAAACTTTTAGGAAGTAAAAATTATAAATAATAATAATTATAAATAATCTTGATTTTTACTGTAAATGATAATCACTATAGACAGTTTTTGTAAATTATGTTATCGTTATAAACATAGTTATCTGAATGGAAATGCGGATATTTTTAGAGTGTTGAAATGTGAAGATACTCATTTCTAAATAATAATAATTCTAAATAATGATTTCTGATTGAGAATATTTATTTTTAAAGGGAGGCGTCTATATGGAAGGTCGCATTAAACGAATTAAGGCTCAGCTTCATGATGCGAGTTATAAATTAACGCCGCAACGTGAAGCGACAGTTCGTGTTTTGCTGGAAAATGAAAAAGATCATTTAAGTGCAGAAGAAGTCTTTTTACGTGTGAAAAATATCGCGCCTGATACGGGCCTTGCAACGGTTTATCGGACGCTCGAACTTTTAACGGAGCTGCGTGTTGTCGATAAAATTAATTTTGGTGATGGCGTATCGCGTTATGATTTGCGTAAAGAAGGTGCCAAGCATTTCCATCATCACCTTGTTTGCTTAGAATGCGGATCGGTGGAAGAGATTCAAGAAGACTTGCTTGAAGATGTCGAGAAAATAATTGAACAGCGCTGGAATTTTCTTATTAAAGACCATCGTTTAACGTTTCAAGGTGTTTGTTCAGACTGCAAGAAAAAAAGCAAGAAATAGTTTGGGACTGCTACAAGAATGTAGTAGTTCTTTTTTAATTATATGAAAAAAACAACAATTTCGGAGTGAGCAGATAAAAGTTCACCAGAAAAGGGTTTCATGTTAAAATGAATGGGCAGGAGGCGAGAAAATGAACGATTTAATTGAGGATTTTTTGCATTTTTTATCTGTTGAACGTGGTTTATCGATGAATACGCTTGCTGCCTATAAACGCGACTTGCTTTACTTTGCGAACTTCTACAAGGAAAAATCAAACGATGATGATTTTGAAAAGGTTGGGCGTGAAGATATTGTGGCATTTATTAGTGTGGCTAGAAATGACGGGAAGTCGCCGCGTACGGTGGCACGTTACATTGCATCACTTCGTTCGTTTTTTCATTTTTTACTTCATGATGGTAAAATTAAAGGCGATCCAATGATCCAAATTGAGACGCCAAAACAAGCGCAAAGTTTACCTAAAGTGCTTAGTCTTGCAGAGGTTGAGAAGCTGCTAGATGCGCCAAATACGAATACGCCGCTTGGCTTGCGCGACCAAGCGATGCTTGAGGTGCTTTATGCGACAGGGCTTCGTGTTACTGAGCTGGTGCAACTTAAAATGGATGACCTTCACTTACATATGGGCTTTATTCAAACGATTGGAAAAGGGAACAAAGAGCGTATCATTCCGCTTGGGAAAACGGCGACAACGGTTTTGGAAGAATATTTGCGAAACGGTCGACCAAAACTTAGGAAGTCTTCTAATCGAAATGATTTTGTCTTTTTGAATCATCACGGAAACGGGCTTACAAGGCAAGGGTTTTGGAAAATTTTGAAACAGCTTGCGAAAAAGACGGGCATTGAAAAACCGATTACCCCGCATACGTTACGGCATTCATTTGCGACGCACTTACTTGAAAACGGGGCAGATTTGCGTTCTGTTCAAGAACTGCTTGGTCATTCAGATATTTCGACGACACAAATTTATACACATGTAACAAAGGCGCGTTTAAAAGATGTCTACAAAGAGTTTCATCCGCGCGCATAAATTATAGAAGGGCGATGAGGAAATGGTTGAAAAGTTTAAACGTATTCACGTTGTTGTGATGGATTCAGTTGGGATTGGTGAGGCGCCGGATGCGGCCGAATTTGACGATTTTGGTGTCGATACATTTGGTCATATTGCTGAACACATGAAAGGCTTACACATGCCAGAAATGGGCAAACTGGGCCTCTCCAACATTGAACCCGTTTTAGGCATAGAAAAAGAAGAGAAACCACTTGCCTACTTTACGAAAATGCAAGAAGCGTCGCGTGGGAAAGACACGATGACCGGGCACTGGGAAATTATGGGGCTGTACATTGATACGCCTTTCCGTGTATTTCCTGACGGCTTTCCGGATGCGCTAATTAAGCAGATTGAAGATAAGACGGGGCGGAAAGTAATTGGCAATAAACCTGCGAGCGGTACGGAAATTTTAGATGAGCTCGGCGAGGAACAAATGAAAACCGGCGCACTAATTGTGTACACATCTGCTGATTCGGTGCTGCAAATTGCGGCGCATGAGGATATTATCCCGCTTGAAGAGCTTTACGAAATCTGTGAGTTTTGTCGAGAAATTACGCTTGACGACCCTTACATGCTAGGCCGAATTATTGCACGACCTTATGTCGGGGAACCAGGCGCGTTTAAACGGACGGCGAATCGCCACGACTACGCACTTAAGCCATTTAAACCAACTGTTATGAATGCGCTAAAAGACGGCGGAAAGGATGTCATTGCGATTGGCAAGATTTCCGATATTTTTGACGGGGAAGGCGTCACAGAATCCATCCGTACGAAGTCTAATATGGACGGAATGGACCAACTTGTACAAGTTTTAGACAAACCGTTTGAAGGTATGAGTTTTCTCAATTTAGTTGATTTTGACGCGTTATTCGGTCATCGCCGCGATCCAGAAGGCTACGGACGTGCACTTGAAGAATTCGATGCACGACTTCCAGAAGTATTTGAAAAAATGGCGGAAGACGATTTATTAATGATTACAGCGGATCATGGAAATGATCCCACTTACCGCGGCACCGATCATACGCGTGAATATGTACCACTTCTTGTGTATTCCAAACGCTTTAAAGATGGCGGAAAAGCGTTACCACTTCGCGAAACTTTTGCAGACTTAGGTGCAACAGTTGCTGAAAACTTTGCTGTTAAAATGCCTGAATATGGTAAAAGTTTTTTACACGACTTAAAATAATAGAAAAGAAGGAGTAAAGACATGAGCACTCAAAAAGTGAACGAAGCAGTAGCAAAAATTAGAGAAAGTTATCAAGAACGTCCAACAATTGGACTCATTCTCGGTTCCGGGTTAGGCGTTTTGGCAGATGAAATTGTGAATCCTGTTCAATTATCTTATGATCAAGTGCCACATTTCCCAGTTTCAACGGTAGAAGGGCATGCTGGCCAATTTGTTTTCGGTGAACTTCAAAATAAGCGAGTTGTTGCGATGCAAGGGCGCTTTCACTTTTATGAAGGCTATTCCATGCAAGACGTTACGTTCCCTGTTCGCGTGATGAAGGAGCTTGGCGTCGAAATTTTGATTGTGACAAATGCGGCTGGCGGTGTGAACGAGCTTTACAAAGCGGGCGATTTGATGCTGATTTCCGACCATATTAATTTTACGGGAACCAATCCTCTTATTGGAAAAAATGAAGACCATTTTGGCCCCCGCTTTCCGGATATGTCAGAAGCATATCAACTTTCGTTACGCGAAACAGCAAGAAAACTGGCAAACAAATTGGAAATTAACATTCAAGAAGGCGTCTATGCAGGCTTCAGCGGTCCAACATATGAAACGCCAGCCGAAATTCGCATGATGCGCACACTGGGCGCTGACGCCGTTGGAATGTCGACGGTTTCGGAAGTCATTGTGGCAAGACACGCTGGCATGCGCGTTTTAGGGATTTCTTGCATTACAAATATGGCGGCAGGAATTTTAGACCAGCCGTTATCTCACGCCGAAGTTATCGAAACAACTGACAAAGTTAGAAGCACATTTTTAACATACGTCAAAGCAATTGTTGGCGAATTAAATTAATAGGCGTATTCGATACCTTTACTTTTTTAGTAAAGGTATTTTTATTTAGATTGTTATTGTTTCCGAAGTGCCCTTTATGCTACTATAGTAAAGAACTTAAATTAAATTTCTTTGGTAAAGGTGGGGGATAGGCGTGACATTTGAACGTTTTGGGACTATGAATGTGAATACGGAAGGACATCTAGAAATCGGAGGGGTAGACACATTAAAGTTAGTCGAAGAATTTGGAACCCCTTTATACGTCTATGATGTAGCGCTAATTCGTGAGCGTGCCAGAGGATTTAAGAAAACATTTGAAAAGTTAGGCGTTCGTGCGCAGGTGGCCTATGCAAGTAAAGCATTTTCTTCCATTGCGATTTATGAACTTATGGCAGAGGAAGGCTTATCGCTTGATGTTGTATCAGGCGGTGAACTTTATACGGCGATGAAAGCGAATTTCCCACCTGAACGGATTCATTTCCACGGGAATAATAAAACGGCGGAAGAAATTGAAATGGCGATTGACTATGGCATTGGCTGTATCGTGGTCGATAATTATTATGAAATTGAATTGTTAAAGGAAATACTTGAAAAACGGGCGACTAAAATGCCTGTTTTAGTTCGTGTAACTCCTGGAATTGAAGCGCACACGCATGATTACATATTGACGGGGCAAGATGATTCAAAATTTGGTTTTGGTTTAACAAATGGTCAAGCGGAAGAGGCCATTAAACGCATTTTGGCTGCACCGAATCAATTTGATTTAATCGGGCTTCATTGCCACATTGGTTCCCAAATTTTTGAAACAACAGGGTTTATTATGGCTGCTCATCGCATTATGGAAAAACTGGTGGAGTGGCATGACACATTGCAGTTTGACTCACAAGTTTTAAACTTAGGTGGTGGATTTGGTGTCCGTTATACGGAAGAGGACAAGCCGCTTGAGCCTTCTGAATATGTGAAGGAAATTATCCAAGAAGTGAAGAAAATGGCGAATGAAAATGGGTTGCGCGTTCCTGAAATTTGGATTGAACCGGGCCGCTCGTTAGTGGGGGAAGCGGGAACGACCCTTTATAAAATTGGTTCTAGAAAAGAAGTTCCGGGTGTTAGAGAATATGTTGCGGTTGACGGTGGCATGAGTGATAATATTCGTCCTGCGCTTTACGAGGCACATTATGAAGCTGTGCTTGCGAATGCACCACTACTTGAGACTGAAGAAACTGTTTCAATTGCTGGGAAATGTTGTGAGTCTGGTGACATGTTAATTTGGGATTTGCCGCTTCCAAAATCAAATTCTGGTGATGTGCTAGCGGTATTTTGTACAGGAGCCTACGGTTATGCGATGGCAAGCAACTATAATCGCATTCCACGTCCGCCAGTTGTATTTGTGGAAAATGGTAACGCAAAACTTGTTGTGCGACGCGAATCGTATGAAAATCTAGTGCAAAACGATTTACCGTGGTGAACGCATGATGGAAATGAATTTTAAAGTAGAGGCATTTGAAGGGCCACTTGACTTACTTTTACATCTTATTGGCAAATTGGAAGTGGATATTTATGATATTCCAGTTGCTGAAATTACTGAGCAATATATGGAATACATTCATACAATGCAATTTTTGGAGTTAGATGTGGCAAGCGAATACTTGGTTATGGCGGCTACGCTACTTGCGATTAAAAGTAAGATGTTACTACCAAAACAAGAGCTTGAAGAAGATTTTGACGAGTTTGATCCGGAACTTGACCCGCGTGATGAGTTGATTGAACGTTTAATGGAATATAAACGTTATAAAGAAGCGGCGAAAGATTTAAAGGAAAAGGAAAACGAACGCAGTTTCTACTTTAGTAAAGCGCCGATGGATTTAGGCGAATATGATGATGGCACAACTTCGGTGGAGCTTGACGTGACGCTAAACGATATGCTGGGGGCTTTCAATAAGTTACTGCGTCGGCAAAAACTCAATAAGCCGCTTCATACGCGTATCACCACACAGGAAATTTCTATCGACGCCCGTATGGATGAAGTTTTAGAGAAGCTAAATCAAGTTAAAGGGAAAATGAAATTCGATGATTTGTTCGAAAAAGGAACGAAAGACCAGCTTGTCGTAACTTTTCTTGCACTGCTCGAATTGATGAAGCGAAAATTAATTTCGGTTGAGCAATCTGGAAGCTTAGAAGACTTGTATGTAGAAGGTAGAGGGGAAATTAGTGAATAAAGAGCAACAAATTGGCGTGTTAGAAAGCTTGCTTTTTGCGGCAGGTGATGAGGGGCTTTCGACAAAGCAATTAACGGAAACGATGGAAATCACCTATATTGAAGCATTGAACTTGCTGGAGAGCCTCGGGGAACGCTATGAACAGGACGATTCTCGTGGCCTTATTCTTCTTGAACTTGCTGGGTCTTTTCAGCTTGCTACGAAAAAAGAGCATGCTGAATACTTGCGCAAATTGGTGGAGGCACCACACTCAGGCTCTCTTTCACAAGCTTCTCTTGAAACGCTTGCGATTATTGCGTATAACCAACCGATTACACGTATGGAAGTTGATGAAGTTCGTGGTGTGAAAACGGATGGTCCAATACGCACGCTTGTCGCTAAAGGACTCATAACGGATAGAGGTCGAGCAGACGGAGCTGGCCGTGCCAAGTTATACGTCACAACAAGCGAATTTTTAGATGCCTTTGGTTTGAGTAGTATTGAAGAGCTGCCAAAACTTGCAGAACCTTCGGCGGAACCGGAACAAGATGAATTGGATCTGTTTTTTGATAAATTTAACCGAACGGAGGAAGACGAATAATGGAAAGATTGCAAAAAGCGATTGCAAATGCAGGGGTGACTTCAAGACGAAAAGCAGAAGTGCTTATCCAAGAAGGTAAAGTAAAAGTGAACGGGAAAGTCGTAAAGGAATTAGGCGTGAAGGTCAGTGGTTCTGACCGTATCGAAGTAGAAGGTATTGAAATTACAAAAGAAATTCATCGTTATTTTTTATTTTATAAGCCTAGGGGTGTCGTGTCTGCTGTAACAGATGATAAAGGGCGAAAAGTTGTTTCGGACTATTTTTTGGATATTGAAGAGAGGCTTTATCCAGTGGGAAGACTTGATTATGAAACTTCGGGGTTACTTCTCATGACAAATGACGGAGAATTTGCTAATCTATTAATGCATCCAAAATTTAAAGTGGAGAAAAGATACATTGCTCGCTTAAAAGGAATTCCTGAAAAGATGGCGCTTAGAAATTTAGAACGCGGTGTTATCATTGATGGAAGAAAGACGGCACCAGCCAAAGTGAGAATGCGATCTTTTGATAAAGGAAAAAGTAAATCAATTGTTGAAATTACTATTCATGAAGGTAGAAATCGCCAAGTAAGAAAAATGTTTGAAGCAATTGGTCATCCAGTTCAAAAACTTTCACGTGAAGGTTATGCCTTTTTAGATTTAAGAGGAATGAACGCTGGAGAAAGGCGAGAGCTTAGTCATCATGAAGTTAAACAATTGCAAGCATTTGCCAAATTCGGTCAAAAACCTTCTGGACAATGATAGTTTTTTTCGACAAAGAAAAGTTTCTAATAGCTTGTTTTAAAAAAAACATGTATAATTTAATAGACAAGCTATTTAATAAAGTAGTAAAGGCACTAAAAGAGTATGTGGGTACTATTTTAGCTGCTTATAAAGTTAATCGTGCAGAATGATTCTCTCTAACAGAGTAGATGAAATGCAAATGAGAATGTGGGGGATGAGTACTTATGAGTGATCAAGTAAAAGTGCTTGTTGTTGACGATGAAGATCGTATTCGTCGGCTCTTGAAAATGTATTTGGAAAGAGAAAATTTTCGTATTGAAGAGGCAAGTGATGGTGATCAAGCACTTCATATGGCCTTAAACAATAATTACGAAGTGATATTGCTCGATTTAATGATGCCAGGAAAAGATGGTATCGAAGTTTGTAGAGAACTACGTGAGTATAAGGCGACACCAGTCGTTATGCTAACGGCAAAAGGCGAAGAGGCAAATCGCGTGCAAGGATTTGAAGTGGGGGCAGATGATTATATTGTAAAGCCGTTCAGTCCAAGAGAAGTTGTACTACGCGTTAAGGCTGTTCTTCGGCGCGCAAAACAACAAGACAAAAATTTGTTTTCTGCTACGCCTGGGGATATGATTAATTTCCCTCACCTTAGCATCGATAATGAAGCACACCGAGTTATTGTTGATGGGACTGAAATTAATTTAACACCAAAAGAATATGATTTGTTATATTACTTAGCTAAATCACCAGATAAAGTTTTTGATCGCGAATCACTTTTAAAAGAAGTTTGGCGATATGAATTCTTTGGGGATTTGCGTACAATTGATACACATGTAAAACGTTTAAGAGAAAAATTACTTGATGTTTCTGAAGATGCTGCCAAAATGATTGTAACGGTTTGGGGGCTGGGCTATAAATTTGAAGTCCCAGAAGATTAAGTAAAATAGATGGACAGGTTGAATCGGTTGTGATGGACAACCTTCAAAACCTGTTCATTTTTAGGTTAAAGGGAGGCTTAGTGGGATGAAGTTATGGAATAGCATCGTCGGAAAGATTTGGAGCACAATTATTTTACTTCTAATTGGTGTCCTTGTCATTTGCGGTTTTTTAGTTGCGGTTATTTATGAAAAAAATAATTTCAATGAGATTAAAGCTGAGCTAGACCAAGATGCATCTAAAATCATTGGTGTTATGCATAAAAATGATGCCTTTATTACTGATAACGGGATTGGTAGCGAATCGCTCACGCTACTTGATGATACGATAGGTGTTATTATTTCTAGCGATGGTGAAAGCGTTTATACAAGGCAGTCAACTGATAAGATTTCTAATAATTCTATAGAAAGATTAACGCACAACAAAAAGATTAATGAAGCCTTGGCTGAAAAAGATGAGCCTTTAGAAATGAAATATGATTTTAAAGACAAAGATATGAATTATCCGGTGCAACTCTATGTGAAAAAATTCCAATTGGATAACGGTGAAAGTGGCGTGCTTTATATTTATAAATCATTCCATGATATTTTAAGTGTGACAAAACAAGCAACTAGAACGCTTATATTGGCTGGACTAGGCGCGATTTTAATTACGTCATTCTTATCGTTTGTCTTTTCTTCCAGAATGGCGTTCCCACTTCGGGAGATGAAAAAGATAGCAGTTGCTGTTTCACGGGGGAATTTTGATAATCGTGTGCCGAGCTATACGCATGATGAAATTGGTGATTTGGGACTGGCGTTCAATAATATGGCACAGCAGTTGAAATATAATATTAGTGCACTTCGCCAAGAAAAAGAACAATTATCGAATATTTTAGTTGGAATGGCAGATGGGGTTATAAAATTTAATATCGATAAAACGATTATTTTAAGTAATCCACCAGCTGAAGAATTTTTGCATAACTGGTTTTTCTCTAATGAAAACAACGAGAAAGTTTTAATTCCTAAAAAATTAGAAGAGATGCTTGATGAGATTTTGCGCAGTCGAGATGAACAAGTTGGCGAAATTACGTTTGGAGATCAGACGTATGTAGCGATTTTAACGTTGCTTTATAACGGAGAAAATGTTCGTAGTATTGTAGCTGTTATTCGTGATATGACCGAAGAGAAGCGACTTGAGAAAATGAAAAGCGATTTTGTTAGCAATATCTCGCATGAACTTAGAACGCCGATTTCTATGTTGCAAGGTTATAGTGAGGCGATTATTGATGGTGTTGCTCAAACAGATGAGGAAGTACGGGAGTTTGCACAAATTATTTATGAGGAGTCGCTTCGAATTGGCCGTCTAGTCAATGATATGCTAGACCTTGCACGAATGGAAGCAGGCTTTACACAGCTAGATAGGCGAGAAATGAAAATCGCACCGTTTATTTCAAAAGTTGTATCTAACTTCGAAGTTTTAGCAAAAGAAAATTTTGTTGAATTAAAAGTGGAGGTTGATGATAATGATTTAGTCTATTACTTCGATGTCGATCGTCTTGAGCAAGTGCTTATTAATTTAATCATGAATGCCATTCGTCACACCGGACGAGAAGGCTATCACGGCGTTGTCACCGTTCGTGAGCATGCTGATTATGCAAATGGGCAGTTGTTAGTTATTGTCAGTGACAATGGTAGCGGAATTCCAGAAGAGGATATCCCGTACTTGTTTGAACGCTTTTATAAAGCAGATAAAGCAAGAACGCGCAGCAAAGCAGGCACCGGAATTGGCTTAGCCATTGTTAAAAACATCGTGGAGGCACATAATGGTAATATTACAGTAGAAAGTACAGTAGGCGTAGGCTCATCGTTCATTATTAGCCTGCCGCTAAAAAGGAGTTAGTTAAATTGTCCAATCGAGAACAAAAATTTTGCAAAGAATCCCGTGTTATTAAAACAAGCCGTGTGTTTCCACAAGATACAAATAACCATAGCACCCTTTTTGGGGGAAAACTGATGACGTATATTGACGACACAGCGTCGATTAGTGCGTCTAGACACTGCCGTGTTGGCATTGTTACGGCTTCAACCGATTCAGTTGACTTTCTTCGTCCCATTAAAAGTGATCATTCTGTTTGTCTTGAATCATATGTGGCAGCAGTTGGACGTTCTTCAATGGAAATTTTCGTTAAGGTGATTTCTGAAAACTTAAAGACAGGCGATCGCTATTTAGCGGCCACATCATTTTTGACTTTTGTTGCCATTGATGATGACGGAAAAACAGTTGAAGTGCCGGAAGTAGTGCCGGAAAGTGCTGAAGAAAAAATGATTCATGCGGGGCGTGAGGCGCGGGCGAATGCCAGAAAAGAACGTCTAAAAGCAAGCCGAGTGCTTGCCGAATCATTAAATACCGAAGTCTTATGGCTATTTTAAACAAAAAAAGGTTGCTAATTTTTACTTTCATGGTAAAATATTAAATGATTCATCATCTTTTTGGTGAAAATAAAATATCGTTCATCTTCGGGGCAGGGTGTAATTCCCGACCGGTGGTAATAGTCCACGATCTGTTTTTAACAGGTGACTCTGGTGCAATTCCAGGACCGACAGTATAGTCTGGATGGGAGAGGATGTTGGCAGCCTTTTTGGCTTGTCTGCAAATGAACATTTACATGAGTTTGGCGTTTTTACGCCCAGCTTGTTTAGATATTCACAAACCTCTCTAATGCTAAAGATTAGAGAGGTTTTTTTGTTAGACGGTTAAATGGGCACCGTATTTTCTTTGGATGGACAAAAGAGGAGAGTTACTCATGAGAAATTACTCGATGAAAACTTTTGTTAGTGTTGCAGTGCTTGGTACGCTGGCCTTTGTCATTATGCTTTTGCAATTTCCACTTTTACCAAGTGCACCATTTTTAAAGCTGGATTTTAGTGATATTCCAGCGCTAATTGGTGGGTTAATGTTTGGACCGCTCGCCATCATTTTAATTGAACTCATTAAAAATGTTTTGGAATTTATCGTTTCTGGAAGCCCAGTTGGCGTGCCTGTAGGCGAAATCTCCAACTTCTTGTCTGGTATTTGTTTTACTTTACCGATTTATTATTTATTCCGTCATTTCCGTGAAACAAAAGGTCTTATTTTCGCGACTGGTGTTGGAACAATTTGTATGACGATAGTGTTGGCAATTTTCAACTACTTTGTATTATTGCCGTTTTATATAAAACTTGGTGGTCTTCCAGCGTCTACTGATGTATTCGGGCTTATCATAACGGCTATTATTCCATTTAATTTATTAAAGGGTGTAATTGTGAGTGCTGGCTTCTTGCTTCTTTATGCGCCAATGAAGAATTTCATTATTAAAAATCAATCTCCAAAAGAACGGAAAAAGCATGAAAAAAAGCGTCATGAGGTTCATAACGCTTAACTAGGAATCGAATCGATGCGGATTGCCATTAAACGGGCGGTCCGCTATTTTTATGGATAATGATGGGCAGTTTAATTCGGCTTCTGCTGCTTGGTCCTCGTCGCGTTCAAAAATCGGCTGTGTTCCCGAATTGTCATCAAGCAAATTAAACGCGAGCCCATCAGTATTATAGTCGAAAATTTGCGGCGCATGAAGCGCACAAGCTCCGCACGCAATGCAGGTGTCCTGGTCAACAATGGCGTATTTTCCCACTTGACCACCCCTTTCTGCCAAAATATAGATTAAGTATAACATATTTTTTTCAAAAAACAGATGTCGAACAAACGTTTCTATGTTATGATAACGAGAGAATGGAGGCGGAAATTTGGATAGACTAGATGAATATCTCCTATTTATGGTTCATACTTTTGGACGGGCACGGAAAAAGCCATTTTTATATGCGGTCGTAACCGGAAAACGAACGGGACAAGCGGTAACGGACACACACCTTTTTCGGGCTAAAAATTATTTTGGACTAGCCCCATTTTTAAAAGAAGAAGTGTTTTTGTTGCGGCTACACGGTTTAGAAGAAGCGGGATTCATTCGAATAGACGAATCAGGCGTTGTTCCCGTGACGGAATTAGATCCACCAACTTATTTTATTGAAAATGAATGGAATGGCTTTTTTATGCAAGATTTGCCACATCATTTTTTTGAGCATTTACTCCTCGCGGTGCAAGTTGTTAGCAATAAGCATCATCAAAATAGGCATTATTTGCCGATTGTGCGCAACAAAAAAACACAAATTTGGATAAAACGCTGGTTAAATCGGCATAAAAATGAACATGATTTAGCTGAAAAGCTATTTTTAGAATTAAAAATGTGGTTAGAGAGGCCGGATATTACATATCAAGATTTATACGTTGGACGCTTTTCAGGCGGCGACCGAATCGGCGAAACAGCGATGCAAATTTGTGAACGTTTGGAAGTGCCGCTCTGGAATGGCTATTTTGAATGGTTACGCGGTTTGCATGTGCTCCACGCTAAAAAAACAGATTTTCCCCTTTTAAGTGAATTCATGTGCGCGGATCAGGCGTTGCTTACGAAATCGGGCTTAGCGACATATGAATTGTTCCAAAGCGGGCAAACGTTTGAACAAATTGTGCAGCGGCGTAGGTTGAAAAAAAGCACAATTGAAGATCATTTTGTGGAAATTCAGGCGACTTTTCCGCATTTGACGGTCCCTTTTAGGCCAGATGATGCTGTGCTTTTGAAGCTTTCTGAACACTCCTTTTTAACTTTAAAGGAAATGAAAGAATTTATGCCAGACTTGAGTTATTTTGAGCTTAGACTTGCTGTCGTTTCCGAGGTGAAATCATGAATTTAGAGCTAGAGTTAAAGAATTATTTAGGTTTTGATACGTTTCGAAGCGGACAAAAGGAAATTATTGAGGCAGCGCTTTCTGGGCGTGATGTATTTGCGATGTTGCCGACTGGAACAGGGAAGACGCTCTGTTATCAATTAGCGGGGCATTTACTAGACGGGCTTGTGATTGTCGTTTCGCCGCTGTTAAGTTTAATGCAAGATCAGGTGGAGCGAATGCGCGCGGGCGGCGAAAAACGGGTCGCGGCATTAAATAGTTTTCTTTCTTTTCCGGAGAAAAAAGCGATTTTAGCGAATCTTAACGCGTATAAGTTTCTGTTTCTTTCGCCTGAAATGCTCGCTAGTGAGGAAATTCGGGCCGTGATTTTAAACCAAAAATTAGCCTTGTTTGTCATCGATGAAGCGCATTGTATTTCGCAGTGGGGGCACGATTTTCGGCCGGATTATTTATATTTAGGGGAGTTTCGTAAGCTGTCTAATTACCCGCCGACGATGATTTTAACGGCGACGGCGACAGAAATGGTTCGAGGGGATATTTTAAAACAATTACATATGGAAGAAATCGAGTCGTTTATTTATTCCGTGAACCGTCCGAATATCGCACTTTCCGTTCAAAAATTCAATGGAAGACAAGAAAAAATGGAAGCACTTCTAGAGTGGGTGCGTAAACTTTCTGGTCCTGGTATTCTATATTTTTCAAGCAAACGTTTGGCAGAAGAAGTCGCTTTTCAGTTGCGGAATGAGTTTCATTTGACGGCGGCGCATTATCATGGCGATATGGAAGCTTCCGACCGCATTGTTATTCAGCAACAGTTTGTCGCGGGTGTTTTAGACATCATTTGCGCCACGAGTGCTTTCGGAATGGGCATCGACAAACCGGATATTCGCTACGTCATTCATTATCACATGCCAGCTGATTTAGAAGCTTATGTTCAAGAAATTGGCCGGGCTGGGCGTGACGGCGAGCCAAGTCTTGCCATTTTGCTGTATGCAAACGGAGATGAAAATTTACAAAGACAACTTGCGGATAAAGATGCGCCTGATGTGGCGTTGCTAAAGCTTCCAGAAAATCTACGCGATACGCTTCCTGAAACCGAAAAAAGACTGCTAGACTACTTTGCCCGTTCTGGACTTTCCGAACAGGAAATTGTGACAAAAATGGAATACCGCAAAGCTTGGAAATTGGAAAACTTAAAGAAATTTATGGGGTACTTGCAAGAGTCAAGTTGTCGCCGGGAATACATTATGCGCTATTTTTCTGAGAAAGAACAACCTGTCAAATTACCTGGTACATGTTGTGACTTGGACGTTTTAGACTTAGAACCATATATGAAACAATTGGGAGAGGGACCTAGGCGACAAGCGTTTGACTGGGAAGCTATCCTCGGAAAATTGTTTTTAGAATGATTTTTTTAAAAGAAATTAGCTCTAAAGGTTGTTGAATGTTACGTTTATAGGTATAATTATTTCAGGGATGTTTCAATATCCATGTTAGTTTGGAACGAAGGAGGAACGTAGATGGCTAGAAGAAAACGAGGCAAACGTAATTATACGGAGTCCGACGATTATTATAACGATTATTACGATGAAGAGGATGAGTTTGATAATGAACCTCCGATGTTATCTAGATCTGATAGTAGAAGAAAACAGAAAAAAGGTTTCTTTAAATATCCGTTATTAAATGTTTTGATTGTATTCTTTCTTCTGATTCCGATTGTATCTATTATTGTTTTTTTAGCTGTTCAAAATGCTGGCACGCCAGATAATGAAGTTAAAGAGGAAAAAAATGTTACGGTAGATAGCAATAAAAAGGCAAAAGAGGAAGCGGCTGAAAAGGAAAAAGCAGCGGAAGAAAAGAAAGCTGCTGATGAAAAAGCAGCCAAAGAAGCGGAAGCGAAAAAAGTAGCGGATGCGAAAGCGGCCGAAGAAGCGAAACAAGCTGAGGAAGCAAAAAAAGCGGAAGAAGCACAACAACAGGCAGCACAAGAAGAAGCTGACCGAAAAGCAGCGGAAGAAAAGGCTGCTGCAGATGCGAAAGCGGCTGAGGAAGCAAAACAACAGCAAGAGCAAGCGGCTAAAAGTACACATACGGTACAAAGTGGCGAAACACTCTACAGAATAGCTGTCAATGCTTATGGTTCTGCTGGTGCTGCAAGCGGTGTTGAAAAGATCAAACAAGCGAACGGCTTAACAAGTAATAATGTTCCAATTGGGACAGTACTTAAAATTCCACAATAAGATTAAAAAAGAATGAGCATGACTCGGAAAAGTTTTTTCCAAAAGCGCTCGTTCTTTTTATGGGAAAAATGGAGGTGTATGTATGGCGAAAATTGCATTGATTACAACTGGCGGAACAATCGCAAGTAAGAAAGCAGAATCAGGAAAGCTTGCTTCAGGTGAGCTTACTGGTGAGGAACTTGTTGAATTATGTGAGTTACCTCGTGAAATTGAAGTAGATATTTATTCTACTTTCCAATTGCCATCCATGCATATTACAAAAGAAAATTTGGCAGAGCTCGCAAAGCTCGTAATGAAAATTTTTGAAGATGAAAGTTATGATGGAGTCGTTGTAACACATGGTACGGATTCGCTCGAAGAAACTTCTTATTTTCTTGATTTGGCAGTAACGGACGAACGCCCAGTCGTGTTAACGGGTTCACAGCGCGGCCCCGAGGAAATGGGAACAGATTCTTATATTAATATTCGTCATGCGGTTTATACAGCTAGTGAACCACTCCTTCAAAATGCAGGAACTGTTGTTGTATTTAATGAACGAATTTTTGCAGCTCGGTATGTAAAAAAGGTGCATGCTTCTAATATTCAAGGTTTTAGTTCATTTGGTTTTGGCTATTTAGGAATTATTGACAATGATAAAGTTTTTATTTATCAAAAACCTGTTGAGCATGAATGCTATCCACTACAAGAAGCGCTCTCTGATGTTGTGATTATTAAATGCTATTTAGATGCAGATGGATTTTTTATCGATTCTGCCATTGCAAAAAATGTAGCTGGAATTGTTCTAGAGGGTGTTGGTAGAGGACAAGTAGCCCCCAAAATGATGCCCGCGATAAAACGTGCCATTGAAAATGGAATACCCGTTGTGATTACAACAAGTGCGGAAGAAGGGAATGTCTATACGACATATGATTATTTAGGTAGTACATATGATCTTCTAAATCATGGCGTTCTTTTGGGTGGCGATTATGATAGTAAGAAAGCGCGAATGCGGCTAATGGTTTTACTTGCGGCAAATGTAGAAATAAATCAAACTAACTTTAGTGAACTGAAAGGGTTTTAATATGACTAAAAAGATTTGTATTGCGATTGATGGACCTGCTGCTGCAGGAAAAAGCACTGTAGCTAAAATCGTCGCTAAAAAATTAAGTTTTATTTACATTGATACAGGGGCGATGTACCGGGCGGTTACCTACCTCGCATGGGAAAATAAAATTGATTATACAGATGAAACAACTTTGGCTAGTTTGCTACAAAAAACGATGATTCGTTTTGAGCCAGGAGAAGTGCAACAAGTGTTTCTTAATGATGAAAATGTTACGGAAGTCATTCGTTCAAATGAAGTGACAAATCATGTTTCGATTGTCGCGGCTCACCCCGCTATTCGAATTGAGCTCCAAAAGCGGCAACAAGTTTTTGCTGAAGAGGGTGGCATTGTAATGGACGGCCGCGATATTGGGACGGCTGTTCTACCACAAGCAGAACTCAAGATTTTTCTCTTGGCTAGTGTTCAGGAACGTGCTGAAAGACGCTTTAAAGAGAACAAGGCAAAAGGGTTTGACGTCGATATGGATCAATTGAAGAAAGAAATTGAAGCGCGCGACCATTTAGATTATACGCGCGACCATTCTCCACTTAAGAAAGCAGATGATGCAATAGTTGTTGATACGACAAGTATGACGATTGATGAAGTCGCAACAAAAATTTTATCACTTGCTAAACAAACAATGGATTAAAGAGTATATTTTCCAAAAAAAGGCCTAAACGGAATGGCCTTTTTTTATTATAAAAAAACTTGACAAATTGTGGCAATTATAGGATGTTAGAAGAGAGATTTTTTTAAATCTAAAAATCTTTTAGGATTTTCTTGCAAAAAATCAAGTGTTATTAACAACGATGGATACGTGTATCATTTGCGACAAATGTTGCTGAGTGATTTCATGAGGAAATTTTTTGAAGCTTGTCACTTCTTTTGCACTTACAGAAAGTCCTAATTCGACAAACGAATTGAGGAGGGCTACACATGTCTGATGAATTGAGTAATGTGGAAGTTAGGAATTTTGAAGAAGGAGACAAAGTCACCGGTACAGTTACAAGCGTAGAAGAAAAACAAGTCTACGTAGGTATTCCCGATAGCAAACTGGATGGTGTTGTTCCAATCAGTGAACTTTCAAATGTACATGTGGAATCAGCTTCTGACGTAGTTAAAGTTGGAGACACATTAGATTTAATCGTAACTAAAGTAGAGGAAGATGTACTTGTCCTATCTAAACGTAAAGTAGATGCTTTAAAAGCAGTCGATGATATTCAAGCTAAATTTGAATCTGGTGAAGTATTTGATGCCGTTGTGAGTGACGTTGTCAAAGGTGGTTTAGTAGTTGACCTAGGCGTGCGCGCATTTGTACCAGCTTCTTTAGTGGAAGACCATTTTGTCGAAGATTTCTCTGATTACAAAGGAAAAACGATTGCATTTAAAGTCGTTGAGTTTGAACCGGAAAATAACCGTGTTATTTTAAGCCATCGCGCGATTGTGGAAGAAGAAAAAGAAGCGAAGAAAAAAGAGATTCTAGCAAACATTAAGGAAGGCGATGTACTTACTGGTACAGTAGAACGTCTTGCTGGCTTTGGCGCGTTTGTTGATTTAGGCGGCGTGGATGGCCTAGTTCATATTTCGCAAATTTCTTACCAACACATTTCAACTCCAGGAGAAGTTTTATCTGAAGGACAATCTGTTCAAGTAAAAGTAATCGGAATTGATCCGGCGAATGAACGAATTTCACTTTCCATTAAAGAAACAGAACCAGGTCCGTGGGATAATATTAATGAGAAAGCACCTGTTGGCTCAGTCCTTAAAGGAAAAGTCATGCGTCTTGTATCGTTTGGTGCGTTTGTTGAACTTTTCCCTGGCGTAGAAGGCTTAGTTCATATTTCGCAAATTGCGCATAAACATATTGGCACACCGAATGAAGTTTTATCTGAAGGTGAAGAGGTGGAAGTAAAAGTTCTTGATGTGAATGAAAGTGAGAAACGTTTATCGCTTAGCATTAAGGCGCTTCAAGAAGAGCCAGTTGAAGAAGCGGACTATGAACTTCCAGAAGAAAGCACAGGCTTCCAATTGGGTGATTTAATTGGGGACCGACTAAAAGATATTCAAAATCATGATGATAAATAATTTAAAAGAAGCCAATTTTTCAAAATGACACAAAATTGGCTTCTTTTTTTTATGCGCGAAATGTTTTCAGTATGTGTAATTTGGGGTATAGACTTATATATTGATATTTAATAACGAAAAATAAAATCCGGGGAAGTCACACTTTGTTCACATTTGTATGAATGGTTGGCTTAACTGCGTTTCGAGTGTTTCTAAAATGAAAAATGTAAAATTTCGCTTTGAAAACCTGAATCTGATAAAAAATGCTATTGTCAAGAAAAAAGACATCACCTATAATGTTGTTATCAACTACAAAGGAGTTAGATTTAACACATGAAAAAAACAACAGCTTTATTAGCAGGTTTAGGAACAACAGTCTTAGTAACATCATTATTGCCTGTAACATCATTTGCAGCTGATAAAACGGCAGAATCAAATGCGAACATTACATTTATTGCGGGTACTGGACCAGTTGCCCCTGTAGATCCACTAAATCCAGTTAATCCATTAAATCCAGATGATCCAGAAAATCCGACAGATTCACCAACAGGGGATACAGGTGCTTTGACGCTTGATTATGTTTCTTCTATTCATTTTGGATCGCACGAAGTTTCAAGTGCATCCGAAGTTTACTCTGCTATTTCTAAAAAACCTTTTATTCAAGTTTCAGATAGACGTGGAACAGGTGCTGGTTGGTCTGTTTCAGCTACAGCGAGCAAATTTACAGATGGCACAAACGAGTCACTTCGCGGAGCTAAGATTAAATTTGAAAATGGTGAGGCTGTAACAGGTTCTTCAACTTCAAATGCTCCAGTAAGCAGACAATCTGTAGAACTTCCAACTGATGGTACAACAAGCGCTTCTGTTATGATAGCCAGTTCTAATCAAGGTATGGGAACTTGGATTAACAGATGGATGGCCGCAGGCGATACAAATGAAAAAGTATCCATCGAAGTTCCAGGTGGTTCAGCCACTGTAGGAAGCCATCAAGCAAAAATTACGTGGAAACTAACAGACGCACCCGGCGTATAAACCTTTTATGCGGGCTGCTGCTTAAAAAGCAGCAGTCTTTATTTTTTAGTAGGGGGAAGAAAATGAAAAAATTTTTCTTAGTAATCGCAACTACATTAACCGTGATTTTGTTTGCTCCAAACATAACCGCACATGCTGAGGATGTTGATTATTCTGTTCAAGCTATTATTCCAGAAAATCAAATTGATAAAAAACAAGGTTACTTTGATTTACGTATGCAACCACTTATGGAGCAGAGACTTCAAGTGAAAGTATTTAACAGTTCAAATCATGAAATTAAAGTTAAACAAGACGTAACTTATGCGTCAACAAATAAGAGTGGTATGATAGACTACTCAAAAAAAAGCTTGAAAAAAGCAGATGAAAGTTTAAAAGTACCGCTTCCAAAAATCGCAGAAGTCATAGAGGATAACATTACAATCCCAGCAAATAGCTTTAAAGATGTTTGGATTAATGTGAAAATGCCGAAAGAAAGTTTTGATGGCATCATTTTAGGCGCTGTTGAATTTACACAAGTTAATGAAGAAGTGGATGATAAAAAGGAATCAGGATTAAGTATTGAAAATGAATATTCTTACGTAGTGGGAATTCAACTTTCTGAAACTGCAAAGAAAATTGAACCTAACTTAAATTTATTAAATGTAAAAGCAGGCTTAGATAATTATCGAACATCTGTAAGTGCCGTTTTACAAAATGATCAGCCAGTCATTTTAGATCATTTATCGGTCGATGCAAAAGTATATAAAAAAGGTGAAAATAAAGTTCTTCATGAAACAGCAAAAACAGACTTAAAGATGGCACCAAACTCAAATTTTGGCTATGCTATTGATTGGGAAAATCAGCCCCTTGAAGAAGGAACTTATGTTTTAAAATTAAAAGCTGATAATGGAAGCGAAACGTGGAATTTTACAAAAGAATTTAAAATTGGAAATGATGCAAAAGATTTAAATAAAAAAGCAGTCGATGTTGAGAAAAATTATTTATGGTGGTGGATAATTGGCGGAGCATTGGCGATTGCTATCGTGCTTCTTATCATCTGGTTCATCGTGCGTCGCAAGAACAAAAAGGATGATGAGGATTAAAGGAGTGAGTACTTTATGAGAAAATGCGTGTTCATTTTCTTCTTCACTTTGGTCATTTTAGGTGCTCTTCAATCCGTTAAAGTTATAGACTCGAAATTTTCTAGTCGGGACTCTGTTTCTGCGGCGATTACTTTAAACGCAGATGAAACGATTGTAAACAATTATACAGAGTTAAAAGCGGCAGTTCAAAATAACAGTATATCAAAAATTTATTTTGGAGCGGATATTAGTTTATCAAGTGGTATTCAAGTGCCAGTCGGCCGAACGCCATTCACGATTTCTGGAAAAGACCCAACAACAGAAGAAATACACACATTAACAGAAACAGGGAGTTCGACAAGCACATCAGGAACTATTTACATTAGCTCGAATTCCTCGACAAAACAAATTACAATGCAAGACCTTACTATTTTGGGGAAAAATTATTATGGAACAGTTTATGTTGCTAACGCTGCAAAAGGTGTTAATGTAACTTATGACAACGTGGTGTACAAAGGACCACAACTTATTTGGAATACCGCTGGGACGCTAGAACTTGTCGGAAATACAAATGTTGAAATTGGCAAATTTGTTAGTGGCTCAGCATCGAACCAGGAATTTGCCGAAGTAGGTGGCATTAATTTTGGTGGGAATATTGAAATTTATCACCCATCAAGTTCCAGTGACAGCTTGGTATGGTATGGCGAAGATTCTTCGACGAGCAATTTTTTCAATGTTCGTGACGGAGCCAACGTGAACATTTCTGCTAATGGTAATGGTGTATTTTACCGAAGCGCATCAAACCCAGTTTCCATAAGTGTTGGTAAAAATGCAACGCTTAATTTAAATACAACGACTTCCTTTAACCGCAGTGGTGTAGGCGGCAACTTTTTCGTAGACGAAGGAGGTACCGCACGAATTTATCAATCGGATGTTAGTAGTGAGTTGCTCTCGCTTTCAGGTGCTTTAACGGTTAATAAAGACGCAACTGTTGTTTTGAATAAAACGGGAGGAAGCGGTAATGTAATTAAATTCAATAGTGGTGGAAGTCTAAATGTTAATGATCCAGCGTATTTCCTTCTATACAATGGTAATACTTCTAATACAATTGGCTATGCCTCGGGTTCTGGCCAGATGAATTTAAATGGCGGGCTAATAAATTATTGGGATAGATCCGGGAGCGCCAGTACAATTGGTTTGCCAACTTATTCCTACAGTAGGGAAGATCAAGCAAATGTCCAAATGGGCATTACGACTAATGGTTCTACGACAACAATTAATAGCGCGAATGTGCCAGTGACAGCAGCGGAATTTAATGTTGCCAAAATGAAAGTTCTCTCAATTGGAAATTTGCCGCTAAATGTGAATACCTTAAATGATAGTCAGGCTACTTTAAGTGGAGCGACCGTTACAAATGCGGCTATTGAAATTTCTTATGTAGAAAATGGCACGACGAAAACATTGACTGGAACCGCAGATAACGCTGGGAATTTTCAAGTGGCGATTCCAGGCGGCTTTATAAAACCGTATACGGAAGTAAGTGTGACAGCTTCGATGGAGTATTATATTAATAAGACAACTAAAATTACTGTCGTCGATGTGACGCCGCCAACGGGCGATGCTGTTCCACAAATTGTTTCAATTGGTGAGGCGCTTTCTACAAATGCCAATGCTTTTGTGACAAACATTCGAGATAAATCAGATAATACGAGTGGTCAGGGTGTGACGGCGAACATTGAAGCTACACCAGATACAAGCACATTTGGTTCGAAAAAAGCAGAGGTTTCCTTGACGGACCGTGCGGGAAATCAAACGCGAATTGACGTACCGGTTTTTGTGAAAGATGCTGATACGGTTGTTCAAAATGGGACGGCTTTAAAGGCAACTTCATTTAGTGTTGACCAAAGTGAAGTTGGTGGGAAGTCGGCTGCTGAGCTTGGACAATTGATTAAAGAGAAATCGAATGCGCTCGGTTTTGATGTGAATTCTGGCGCTAATATTTCGAATGAGATTACGATTCAAAGTTCGACACTTCAAGCGGTCCCAGGGGACTACACGGCCACACTTGAACTGCGTGGCGTTACGAAAACCGTTTCGATTCATGTATTTGTGCGCAGTGTGAAGTTTGAGGAAGTTAGTCAAGAAATGGACTTTAAACCTGCTCAGATTACTGGGAAGCGAGAAATTCTTGAACGTGATGAGTCGACATGGGGAATTAGTGTGGTGGATACGAGGAATTCGGGCTCAAAATGGGTTGTAAATGCTACAATTACGAAGCCGTTAACCTCTACTAAAAATCCAGATCGTGTTTTAGAAAATGCTTTTATTTTTGTTGGCTCAAACGGGGAAAAAATTGTTTTAGGGGACTCGCCCTATCCTGTTTTTGAATATGAAACGACAAATGCAAATCCTGTTCAAGTGGACTGGGCAAATAATCGCGGGGTGCTTGTAGAGGCTGATACGACGGCGGTTTATGCTGGTGATGCCTACCAAGGCAAAATTTCGTGGACGCTTCAAGATGCACCTTAATTGTTAAGCTAATTCGTGTACAGAAAAACCGTTTGAAAAATAGTTCGAGCGGTTTTTCTATTTTATCTGGAAAAAGTGATTGACAGTAAAGGTAAATATGATATAATAAAAAAGCTGAATGAGAAGCGGTTATTAGTTTCACAGCATAATTATACACTATGGCCCGTTGGTCAAGCGGTTAAGACACCGCCCTTTCACGGCGGTAACACGGGTTCGAATCCCGTACGGGTCACTTAGGTTCCGTGGTGTAGGGGTTAACATGCCTGCCTGTCACGCAGGAGATCGCGGGTTCAAATCCCGTCGGGACCGTTTAAGAAGTTTGTCATTTTTGACAAGCTTTTTCTTTTTGGCGGGAATGAAGTAGAGGTTTGCGTATCGTTATATATAGGAAGATTTTTTTTAATTCTTTAAACATGAGAAGTGTTTGCATTTACCGTAAAGTGTGTGATGTGTTAAGATAAAGGGGACTAAATCAAAAAGGGGTAAGGGCAT
The DNA here is from genome assembly GCF_900186135.1 of Listeria sp. ILCC792. Lineage (NCBI taxonomy): Bacteria > Bacillati > Bacillota > Bacilli > Caryophanales > Listeriaceae > Listeria > Listeria sp. ILCC792. The sequence continues at coordinate 10,236 of NZ_FYBO01000003.1, read as the reverse complement.
GGAAGAGATTAATAAAGAAAAGATTGCAGATGCTGTTCGTGTTATTTTGGAAGCGGTTGGGGAAAATCCAGATCGTGAAGGGTTAATTGATACGCCGATGCGTGTTGCGCGTATGTATGAGGAAGTTTTTTCGGGGCTTACGAAAGATCCCTCGGTTCATTTTAATACAGTGTTTGAAGAGCAGCATGAAGAGCTTGTTCTTGTTCGAGATATTCGTTTTTCTTCGATGTGTGAGCATCATTTAGTTCCCTTTTTTGGGGTGGCTCATGTCGCCTACTTGCCGCAGAATGGTCGGGTTGCGGGACTTAGTAAACTTGCTCGCGTTGTAGATGATGTGAGTAAACGTCCGCAACTTCAAGAGCGTATTACGACGACGGTAGCGGAAATTATGATGGAAAAATTAAAGCCGCTTGGTGTGATGGTCATTTTAGAGGCGGAGCACATGTGTATGACGATTCGCGGTGTGAATAAACCGGGAACGAAAACGATTACGAGTGCGGTTCGCGGTGCTTTCCGAACGGATGATAAATTACGTAGCGAAGTGATGTCGTTAATTAATCATTCATGAAGTGAACAATTACGTTTCAAAATAGATTTGTGATATAATATATTTCATATTATTTGTTATTATGAGTTAAAGGGGAAATTTAAATGACCTATCAAGGGAGCCTGGCGCAGTTGAAAGAAGTGGAAAGATTGGTTCATGAAAAATCAGCCTATCGGTTTTTAAAGGACAATTTTTACGGGCCTGAAACTGATAAGGACCAAATGCTATGGCTGAATGAATCCATTCATGGCTCTGATCTTGCTGAAACAGAGAAATACCGGATTATAACCGCAACACTTTATGTGATTCTTGCTCATGATACGCATGAGATGATTGATGAAGATAAAGACGGTAGAGGGGTTAGTCGAAAAGGACGAGAACTTACGGTGCTTGCCGGTGATTATTATAGCGCACTGTATTACCGGACGATGGCAGAACTTGGTATGACACAATTACTTGCAGCACTTCAACGTGGTGTGCAGAAAACGAATACGGCTAAAACAAATATTTATCAGTTACATGTTGTAACAGATGATGATTATATGGAGGAACTGCTTGCTTCATCTTCAGCTATCTTTGCTGAGTTTTCTTCTTATTTTAAGAATGAGGAAGCTTTTACGAAGCTTGCTTGCCAAGCTATTTTATTAAAACGCTTGGAGCGGGAACAACATTTTTATGAACAGTATGGGCTTTCAACATTGAAACGTGCATATGATCATGGTTTCTTTGTGAAAGAGGCGATGGCGACTTTTGAGGAATGGCTCGAGCAACTTATGGATGAAGTAAAGATGCGAATTCATCATTTGCTTAAGACTTCTAGACCGCTATCTGATTCGATACACGCACGTTTAAATGAAATGTTACAGCGCTAAATTAAAGGGGAGTTTTTGTATGGTGGAAACGAAAGAAGAGAAAGTTCATAAAGTTTTTGAAAAAATATCTCCGGATTATGACCGAATGAACAGCTTGATTAGTTTTAAGCTTCATTTGTTTTGGCGTAAACAAACGATGGAACTTATGCGTGTTCCGAAAGGGGCAAAAATTTTAGACGTTTGTTGTGGTACGGCGGATTGGACAATTCTTTCTGCCCGGCATGTTGGGGAAAAGGGCTCTGTTGTGGGGCTTGACTTTAGTGAGAATATGCTTCAAATTGGTAGAGAAAAAGTGCTCGAGAGTGGGCTTCAGAATGTGACTTTAACTCACGGCAATGCGATGGAGCTGCCTTTTTCGGATAATCAATTTGATTTTGTGACGATTGGTTTTGGTCTTCGAAATGTGCCGGATTATTTACAAGTTTTAAAGGAAATGAATCGCGTTTTGAAGCCGGGTGGACAGGCGGTTTGTTTAGATACGAGCCAGCCGAACGTGCCACTTTGGCGTCCGTTTTTTAATACATATTTTCGCCATGTGATGCCGCTTTTTGGTAAATTGTTTGCGAAAAGTTATGAGGAATATAGTTGGTTACAAGAATCAACTAGAACTTTCCCGGGAATGGGCGAGCTTTCTGATTTATTTTATGAAGCTGGTTTTAAATATGTCCGCTATATTTCACATAGTGGCGGGGCGAGTGCTACACATTTTGGCTATAAAAAGGTGACGGTAGATGAAATTTAATTTTTTGTATCCGGCGATTCAAAAAGATATTGAAGCGGTTGAAGCAGAATTAAAACGTGCGGTTTCAAATGCTGACGCGGAAACGACTTCTGCTTCTGCGCTACATCTGTTGGAGGCGGGCGGAAAAAGAATACGGCCGATGTTTGTTTGCTTGACGGCAAGACTAGGTGCGCCTGCTGATTTTACATATGTGCGAGATGCGGCGGTTGCGATTGAACTCATTCATATGGCTTCAATTGTTCATGACGACGTGGTTGATGATGCGGGGCTTAGACGTGGTAGAAAGACGATTAAGTCGATTTGGGGCAATCATATTGCGATGTATACGGGAGATTTTCTTTTTGGGAAATCGCTTGAATATATGACGAAAATTGACAGCCTCAAGGCGCATCAAATGTTGTCGGCGGTTACGGTTGAGCTTGCGGTAGGGGAAATCGAACAGATTAAGGATAAATTCAACTTTAATCAAAGTGTAAGGTGTTATTTGCGGCGTATTAAGCGGAAGACGGCACTTTTGATTGCGGCAAGTTCGGGGCTCGGCGGGGTTCTTTCGGGATTGCCTGAGAAGGTTGATGATAAACTTTATTTATTTGGCTACTATGTAGGTATGGCGTTCCAAATTACGGATGATATTTTGGATTTTGCGGCGGATGAGCGGACGCTTGGGAAGCCTGCTGGTGAAGATTTACGTCAAGGGAATGTGACGTTGCCGGTCTTTTTTGCGATGCAAGATCCGCTTCTTAAAAAGCGAATTAGTCGTGTGACGGAGGAGTCGTCAAAAGAGGAGATGATGCACTTAGTTGCGGCGATTAAAGCGAGCGGTGCGATTGAGCAATCTGAACAGGTGGCGACGGCTTATTTAACGAAGGCGATGGCGATTTTAGATACTTTTCCAGCATCGAAAGAAATTAAACCTTTGAAACAAATCGTGAAAATGCTTGATAAACGAGATTATTAGGAGGAATGTAGGGTGGAGAGAACTTTTGTCATGGTAAAGCCGGACGGCGTACAGCGCGGTTTAATCGGGGAAATTGTCACGCGCTTTGAGCAAAAGGGTTTGCGGATTGCAGGCGCAAAATTGATGCGGATTTCTGAGTCTTTGGCTAAAACGCATTATGCGGAACATGACGGGAAACCGTTTTTCGCGGACTTAATTGGGTTCATCACATCTGGTCCTGTTTTCGCTATGGTTTTAGAGGGTGACGAAGCAATTGCCACGGCACGCCAAATGATGGGCAAAACAAATCCGCTTGATGCGGGGCCGGGAACAATTCGGTCAGATTTTGCGATACATACGAATAGAAACGTGATTCATGGTTCTGATGGTTCGGCTTCTGCCGCACGGGAAATTGGCCTCTTTTTTAAACAAGAGGAGCTCTTGGATTACGAAAAAGCTACGGATTCTTGGCTTTGAATGGTGACTGTCTCTTATGGTAAGAGGCAGTTTTTTCAAAATAACTGGTTGTTTTCTGGTGAATGTTATGCTATTATTTAACACATACACTTTAAAGCGCTAAAATATTTGTGGTAAAGGAGAAGGACTTATGAGATATTTAACGGCTGGAGAGTCACATGGACCGGGTTTAACGACAATTATTGAGGGGCTACCTGCGGGGATGCCACTTTTATCTGAAGATATTAATGTGGAACTAAAAAGACGGCAAGGTGGGCATGGTCGGGGGGCACGCATGAAGATTGAAAAAGATCGTGCGCAAATTACGGCTGGCATTCGGCACGGGAAAACGCTTGGTGCGCCGGTTGCCATTTTTGTGGAAAATAAAGACTGGAAGCACTGGGAAACGGTGATGAGCATTGAACCTGTTGATGAGAAACACGAGGCGTCACGAAAAGTTACTAGACCTCGTCCGGGACATGCTGATTTGGTGGGCGGCATGAAATACGGTCACCGAGATATGCGTAATGTGCTGGAGCGTTCAAGTGCGAGAGAAACAACGTTACGAGTGGCTGCTGGTGCGGTAGCTAAACAACTTTTGCGTGAACTGGGGATTTCAGTTGCCGCGCATGTGCTGGAAATTGGTGGTGTGCGGGCGAATTTGACGCGTGATTACACGGTGGCTGAAATTGCTGACATCGCGAATAATTCGCCAGTTCGAACACTCGATAAGGATATTGAACAGGCGATGATGGATAAGATTGATGATACGAAGAAAAAAGGGGATACAATTGGTGGCATTGTTGAGGTCGTTGTTGGCGGTGTTCCAGCTGGCCTTGGTAGCTATGTGCAATGGGATAAAAAGCTAGATGCCAAAATTGCACGTGCAATCGTTAGTATTAATGCTTTTAAAGGTGCTGAATTTGGCGTTGGGTTTGTTGCGGCACGTAAATATGGTAGCGAACTCATGGATGAAATTGTTTGGTCAGAAAATGACGGCTATACGAGAACAAGCAACAACTTGGGTGGCTTTGAAGGCGGTATGACAAACGGTATGCCGATTGTGGTTCGCGGCGTCATGAAGCCCATTCCGACTTTATATAAGCCACTTCAAAGTGTGGATATTGATACGAAAGAGGCGTTTAGTGCGAGCGTTGAGCGTTCAGATAGTTCGGCGGTTCCAGCGGCAAGTGTAGTTGCTGAAAATGTAGTCGCATGGGAAGTGGCCTGTGCCGTGCTTGATAAATTTGATAGCGACCGTTTTGACGTTTTAAAGAAACATGTGGAAGAACATCGCGAACTTACGAGGGGCTTTTAAAATGTCTAAAATTACAGTTCAAACAGCGAGCAAAACGTATCCTGTATGTATTGGCAATGACATGTTAGTTTCATATGGTGCTGAGTTTTTAACCGAGCTAAAAAGGTTTTCAAAGGTTTTTGTTTTGACGGATCGACACGTTTTTGAACTGCATAAAGAGAAGCTTGACCGTGTTCTTAAAAGTTTGCCGCACGTGACGTATTATGTGACGCCAAACGGTGAGGCTGCGAAAACGTTTCAGGTGTATGAAGATGTGATGACGAAAATTATTGAAACGGGGCTTGACCGCAAGTCTGTGATTCTTGCTTACGGTGGTGGTGTGATTGGTGACTTGGGCGGCTTTGTTGCGGCGACTTATATGCGCGGCATTCCGTTTTACCAAATTCCGACGACTGTTTTAGCGCATGACAGTGCGGTAGGTGGCAAAGTGGCAATAAACCACCCGCTTGGGAAAAATTTGATTGGCAACTTTTATCAACCTGAAGCGGTTATTTACGATACGGCGCTACTTGGAACGCTGCCGGTACGCGAAATGCGCTCGGGCTTTGCGGAACTTATCAAGCACGCTTTAATTAGCGATCAGGCGTTACTAGATGAACTGATGGCGACTTTCAAAACGCCGGACGACTTTTACTCGCAAGATTTAACCCCGTTTTTACAAAAGGGCATTTTGGTTAAAGCGGGTATAGTGGCGCAAGATGAAACTGAACAGGGCGTCCGCGCGTATTTGAATTTCGGTCATACGTTTGGGCATGCTCTTGAGGCCTACGGTAATTTTTCGCGTTTCCTTCACGGCGAGGCCATCATTTTTGGAATGATTTATGCGCTTTTGATGAGCGAAGAAACCCAAAATCTCACGTTTGATAGGGCGACATTTACTGCTTGGCTAACTGGACTCGGTTACGAAACTGAGCTCCCAGATGACGTCCCGTTTGAAACGATTTTTGAAAATATGCTACACGACAAAAAAACGACTTTTGAAGAGATTAAAATGGTGCTGTTGAACGAAATCGGTCACATGGAAATTGTTCCTGCTGACCGGGCACTGATTTTACAAACTTTTAATCAAATGAAAAAAGGAGAATGATGAGTGTGAGAGCGATTCGCGGTGCAACGACTATAAAAGAAAATACGGCAGATGAAATTTACGAGGCGACGAGCGAACTTTTTCAGGAAATTTTAAAGAAAAATCAAATTGTTGACGCGGAAACGCTTATTTCGGTCATCATAACGGTAACGGAAGATATTAATGCGGCTTTTCCGGCGCGTGCTGTACGTGTAACGCCTGGTTTTGAGCTTGTTCCTGTGATGGGTATGCAAGAAATCCCGGTACCGGGTGCCCCTTTAAAATGTATTCGAATGATGGTGCAAGCAAGTGTGGATAAATCACTTGCGGAAATTGAACATGTTTATTTAAACGATGCGGTGCGCCTGCGCCCAGACCTCGCGGAAAGGAAGGATTCTTGATGAAATGGAAAACGTCTTTAGAAGGGCTTCATTCGTATAAGCCGGGAAAAAGAGAAGATGCGGTGATGAAAGAATTAGGGTTAACTAAAATTACGAAACTTTCCTCCAATGAAAACCCGCTTGGTGCGTCTAAAAAAGTACAAGAACTTGCGCGTTCATTAGCGTTTAAAACAGAAATTTATCCTGACGGGCATGCGAGTGACCTTCGAAAAACCGTTGCGGAGTTTTATGATATTTCAGAAGACGAACTTGTTTTCACGGCTGGAGTTGATGAATTAATTGAGCTTTTAACGCGCGTATTGCTCGATCAAACAACGAACACGGTCATGGCAACACCAACTTTTGTTCAGTATCGCCAAAATGCGCTCATTGAAGGTGCGGAAGTACGAGAAATTGCTTTAAAACCTGATGGGCATCATGATTTCGAAAGAATGTTAGCGGCGATTGATGAGAATACGGCAATCGTGTGGATTTGCAATCCGAACAATCCGACAGGCAATTTTTTGCCGCTTGATGCTATTCGTGCATTTATTCAAAAAGTGCCAGCAGATTGCTTAGTCGTTCTTGATGAGGCGTATATTGAATACGTGGAACCGCAACCTGCTGCTCATGAAAAATGGGTTCGAGAGTTTCCAAATCTGATTATTACACGGACGTTTAGTAAAATTTACGGGCTAGCTAGTTCGCGAGTTGGCTACGGCATTTGTTCCAAAGAAATTGTGCACTATTTAAATGTTGTCAGACCGCCGTTTAATACGACGACAGCGGGACAATTGCTTGCGCAAGCGGCTTTGCTTGATCAGGATTTTGTTGCGGAATGTCGGGCATTAAATCACGCGGGAATCGCGGCTTACGAGGCGTTTAGCGCAGAATATGCGCAAGTCACACTGTACCCGTCGCAAGGCAATTTTGTACTGCTCGATCTAGGCCGAAAAGCAGCGGATATTTTTTCTTACCTAGAGAAAAATGGCTTTATTACAAGATCAGGGGCTGCTCTTGGATTTCCAAATGCGGTGCGGATTACGGTTGGGACAGCGGCGGAAAACGAGCAAGTGATTGCGCTCCTAAAAGAGTTTCTGGGATAGGAGGCAATCTTTATGAAGGGAACAGTCGTTATTGTTGGGCTGGGACTCATTGGCGGTTCGATTGCGCTTTCTATTAAAGCAAAACATAAAGAGGCGCACATCATCGGAATCGATGTCTCGTTAAACACGCTTGAGAAAGGACTTTCGCTCGGGATTATTGACGAAATCGGCGAAAGTGTCCTAATCGATGCACCAAAAGCAGATTTGCTCATTTTTTGCTGCCCGGTGAAAGAAACCGAAGAACTCGTTCGTCATTTACCGGGATTAAACTTAAAAGAACAGGTTATCGTGACGGATACAGGGAGTACGAAGCAAACCGTTATGCAGGCCGCACTAGGGCTCGCTGACAAGTCGATTACATTTATTGGGGGTCATCCGATGGCAGGCTCACATAAAAGTGGTGTGACTGCCGCAAAGCGCCTGCTTTTTGAGAATGCTTACTATTTATTAACGCCAGGAAATGAAACGGCAAGCGAACGTCTGCCAGAATTAAAGGAATGGCTGATTGGGACAAATGCTAAGTTTCTAACGCTATCGCCAAAAGAACATGACCAAATTACAGGCATGCTGAGCCATCTTCCGCATATTGTTGCGGCCGCTTTAGTGCAAGAAACGGAAGCTTTCACAGCGAGTCATCCTGATGCGTTTAGTTTAGCAGCAGGCGGCTTCCGAGATATTACACGTGTCGCTTCAAGTGATCCGCGCATGTGGACGGACATTTCGCTTAGCAATCGTGAAATTTTGAAAGAACAGCTTACTTCTTGGCGCGACCGAATGAATGAGGCTATTCAGCTCATTGAGACCGCCGACAAGACCGCGATTTATGATTTTTTTGACGGTGCGAAAGAGTTTCGTGATTCGCTGCCGATTCACCGCGGTGCTATTCCAGCTTTCTACGATTTATTTGTCGATGTGCCGGATTATCCGGGTGTCATTTCAGAAGTGACGGCCATTTTAGCGGATGAAAAAATTAGTTTAACGAACTTGAAAATTTTGGAAACGCGCGAAGATATAAACGGTGTGTTACAAATTACGTTTCAAAATGAAACTGACCGCTTGCGTGCTAAAGCAAGTATTGAATCAAGAGCAGCATATACGTGCTATTTAGAGCAGTAAAGGAGTGTAATGATGAAATTACAAACAGGGAAAAGCCTTTTGCACGGAACGATCGAAGTCCCAGGCGATAAATCCATTTCGCACCGCAGCATTATGTTTGGCGCGCTAGCAAACGGCGAAACGCGGATTCGGCATTTTTTACGTGCAGATGACTGTTTAAGTACGATTCAAGCATTTCGTGATTTAGGTGTACAAATTGAAGAAACGCCCGATGAAATTATCGTTCATGGTGTAGGCTTTGGCGGTCTAAAACCATCTAAGGCACCTATTAACGTAGGAAATTCTGGTACAACGATTCGACTAATGATGGGCATCCTTGCAGCTCAACCGTTCGCTACAACACTATTTGGCGATTCTTCGATTGCAAAACGCCCAATGAATCGCGTCATGTTACCGCTAAAAGAAATGGGTGCCAACATGACAGGTCGCGAGGGCAGCGAATTTGCCCCAATTGCTATTAAACGCGCTGAAAAACTTCACGGCATCACATATCACATGCCAGTTGCAAGCGCCCAAGTGAAAAGCGCCATCATTTTTGCGGCACTTCAAGCAGAAGGCGAAACAATGATCCATGAAAAAGAAAAAACGCGTGACCATACGGAAGAAATGATTCAAAAATTTGGCGGGAACATCGAGGTGGACGGTCTGACTATTCGCGTCTCCGGCAACCAGGCGTTTCAAGGACAATCGCTAACGGTTCCGGGCGATATTTCTTCGGCTGCTTTTTTCATCGTAGCAGGGTTGATTGCAGAAGATAGCGAAATCGTTTTAAAAAATGTTGGGTTAAACCCTACACGGACGGGAATAATCGACGTGGTGAAAGCGATGGGCGGAGACATTTCGGTTGTGGAAGATGATTTAGCTGGCACCATAACCGTGAAAACGTCACGTCTAACTGGGACGACTATTTCCGGAGATTTAATTCCGCGTTTAATCGACGAGCTCCCCATCATCGCGCTCCTAGCAACGCAAGCAGAAGGCGAAACCATCATTCGCGACGCCGAAGAATTGAAAGTCAAAGAAACAAACCGAATTGATGCCGTAGCAACTGAACTTGCGAAAATGGGTGCCGACATTACGCCTACAGCAGACGGCCTTATTATTCGCGGGAAGACCAAACTCCGTGGTGCCAAGGTAACTAGTTACGGCGACCATCGCATCGGCATGATGCTCCAAATTGCAGCGCTTTTAGTACAAGACGGAGAAGTAGAGCTTGAAAAGGCAGACGCCGTTTCGGTATCTTATCCAAGTTTTTTCGACGATGTGAGAAGTTTGTTTGATGAATAATAAACGAAAAGAGGCTTAACGGCTTCTTTTTTTTGAATACTAGAACGGTTAAATAAAAGCATGAAACTAGCTGTGTACAATTTTTCATCATATCTTTTTATGCTATACTAAAGGAAGTATTTATAAAACAACCAAGAGGTGATGACCATGATTAAAATTCAAATTAGCGAAAGCGAATTGCGGACCCATGCCAGCGACTTACGGGAGGCAAGCGGCGGGGAAACTTATCAGACCTTACGAGAGCTAGAGGCGCAACAAGCCGAGCTTCGAAAGGCGTTGTCCTCATGAGCCGGATTAGTATTGCCGAAGTACGTGCCTTTCAAGAAGCCTTACAAAAGGCCAATGCCACCATGCGTGCTCGTATTCAAGCGGTACAAGCAAGCGCCTTTCGTTATTCGGCGGATTATTT